>JBKHVV010000005.1:0-48020 GCA_046569885.1 Bacteroidia bacterium | reverse complement strand
ACAAATTCCATCAATCCAGCTATATCAATGTCTTTATTGTCTATGTAAGCTATGATGCCATTTACAACTTCTGTCAGGTTATGAGGAGGCATATTGGTTGCCATACCTACAGCAATACCACTTGCACCATTTACCAAAAGGTTAGGTATTCTTGAAGGAAGAACCGATGGCTCTTCTAATGAATCATCAAAGTTGGGACGAAAATCAACGGTTTCTTTATCAAGGTCAGAAAGTAATTCTTCTGCGGTTTTCTTTAAACGCGCTTCTGTATAACGCATGGCTGCAGGGCTATCTCCATCTATCGAACCAAAGTTACCTTGTCCATCAACCAACGTATAACGCAATGACCACTCTTGAGCCATACGCACCATCGTATCATAAACGGAAGCATCTCCGTGCGGGTGATATTTACCCAACACCTCTCCTACTATTCTCGCAGACTTTTTATAAGGACGATTTGAAAACACTCCTAAATCTTGCATACCATATAATACACGTCTGTGCACAGGCTTTAAACCATCTCGTACATCGGGTAATGCACGCGACACAATTACCGACATTGAATAGTCGATATACGCTGATTTCATCTCATCGGTAATATTTACCGGAATTATTTTTTCTCCTTCTGCCATATTTTCACTTTTTCAAAAAATGCACAATTATTGTTATCTTTAAATTAAAACGCCCGAAAATAGTAACTTTTTACCACATAGAACGTAACTTTAGGAAGGTAATTTTTAACAATTTTTGGTGTAAAAAAGGTATAATTGTTAACAACGTATTCAAATAGTATTAATACTTTTGAAAACGAAGCTAAAAACAGGGATTTTTAATAAGGATAAATAATATGGAACTAAAATTTTCACCGAGAGTAAAAGATGTTATTGCATATAGCAGAGAGGAAGCATTGCGCTTAGGACATGAGTATATCGGTGTAGAGCACTTTTTGTTGGGTTTAATTCGCGAAGGCGAAGGTTTGGCTTGCCAAATCATCAAGCGTTTTGGTATAGATATGCAGCAAATACGCCACGAATTAGAGAAGAGCTTAAAACCATCTTCTTCGTCAAAGTCAATTAATTTGAATAATATACCATTGGTTAAGCAAGCCGAAAAAGTCCTTAAAATAACCTACTTGGAGTCTAAACTATTTAAAAGCGAATTGATAGGAACAGAGCATTTATTATTGTCTATTTTAAAAGATGAAGATAATATTGCTACTTTAACCCTCCATAAATTTGGAATTACTTACGAAACTGTAAAAGAAGAACTGGAAAACATGACGCCATCTAAGAATTTTGATATAAAAGCACAGTTTGGAGAGTCGGAAGATGATCCTGCATTTGGAAGCGAATCAGGCGGAGGCTCGGGAAGCTCACGCAAATCAGGTGAACCAAAATCTAAAACACCTGTGTTGGATAATTTTGGTAGAGACTTAACCAAATTAGCCGAAGACGGTCGCCTTGACCCTATTGTTGGGCGTGAAAATGAAATTGAACGCGTTTCGCAAATATTAAGCCGTAGAAAAAAGAACAACCCTATCCTTATTGGCGAGCCAGGCGTTGGAAAATCTGCCATTGCAGAAGGATTAGCACTGAGAATTGTACAACGCAAAGTATCTCGTGTATTATTTGGAAAACGCGTTATCTCACTTGATTTAGCATCGTTAGTAGCAGGCACAAAATATCGCGGACAGTTTGAAGAACGCATGAAAGCCATCATGAACGAACTAGAAAAATCGCGCGATGTGATTTTGTTCATTGACGAAATTCATACCATTATTGGTGCTGGTGGTGCTTCAGGCTCGTTAGATGCGTCTAACATGTTTAAACCTGCTTTAGCACGTGGCGAAATTCAAGTAGTGGGTGCCACTACATTAGACGAGTACCGTCAGTACATTGAAAAAGATGGTGCTTTAGAAAGACGTTTCCAGAAAGTAATCATCGAACCTACCACGGTTGAAGAAACCATTCAAATTCTTAACAATATTAAAGATAAGTACGAAGACCATCATTTGGTTACTTACACACAAGAAGCGATTGATGCTTGTGTAAAACTCACCAACAGATACGTTACAGACAGACATCTACCCGATAAAGCCATTGATGCCTTAGACGAAGTAGGTTCTCGTGTACATCTTCACAACATAAACGTTCCTAAAGAAGTTTTAGAAATTGAAGGAAAAATTGAAGAGATAAAAGAAGAGAAAAATAAAGTGGTCAAAAGCCAGAAATACGAAGAAGCCGCTAAACTTAGAGATAAAGAGCGACACTTGCTTGATGAATTAGACAAAGCCAAACGCAAGTGGGAAGAAGAAAGCAAACTGCAACGCGTACAAGTTACCGAAGAGCATGTAGCTGAAGTCGTTTCTATGATGACAGGCATTCCTGTAACACGCGTAGCTGAAAAAGAAAGCGGACGCTTGGTAAAAATGGGCGACCGTTTGCAAGGCAGCGTAATTGGTCAAGAAGAAGCCGTGAAGAAAGTGGTAAAAGCCATTCAACGTAACCGTGCAGGATTGAAAGACCCCAACAAACCCGTTGGTTCGTTTATTTTCTTAGGTCCTACAGGCGTGGGTAAAACACAACTATGTAAAGTATTGGCAAAAGAACTTTTCGATTCGGAAGATGCCTTAATAAGAATAGACATGAGCGAATACATGGAAAAATTCTCCATCTCTCGCTTAATTGGAGCGCCTCCAGGATACGTAGGTTATGAAGAAGGCGGACAACTCACCGAAAAAGTAAGACGCAAGCCCTACTCTATTATATTGTTGGATGAAATAGAGAAAGCGCATCCCGATGTATTTAATTTATTATTACAAGCTTTAGATGACGGACAACTTACTGACAGCTTAGGCAGAAAAATTGATTTTAGAAATACCATCATCATCATGACCTCTAACATAGGTGCGCGCCAGTTGCAAGACTTTGGAACAGGCGTAGGCTTTGGTACTAAAGCACAAACCGAAAACAAACACGAAAACGAAAAAGCCATTGTTACCAATGCACTTAAAAAAACGTTTGCACCTGAATTCTTAAACAGAATTGACGACATCATAATATTTAAATCGCTATCTAAAGATGACATCTTTAAGATTATTGATATTGAGTTGAACAGTTTATTTAAAAGAATAAAAGAATTAGGCTACAACATTCAACTTACAGATAGTGCTAAAGAATATATTGCAGATAAAGGTTACGATGAAAAATTTGGTGCACGTCCGCTAAAACGTGCCATTCAAAAATACATTGAAGACCCATTGGCAGAGCAAATCATACAGCAAAGTGTAGAAGAAGGTGATACCATCAAGGTAGATTACAACAAAACAAAAGATGAAGTCATCGTTTCACCTGCAAAAGCTTCTACTTCTAAGCGAAAGCCCAAAGAAACCAACGAAGAAAAAGAACAGGAATAATACACAAACCGCGAGATAATCTTCGCGGTTTTTTCTTGTCATTAAGTGATGTCTCATCCTAAAACGACCTATCGTCATCCTGAACTTGTTTCATGATCTATAAATTATAAGATGCTGAAATAAATTCAGCATGACGTGAAAAGAAATCTTTTTTGTAGATTTGAAGAGAAATGAAAAAAAGAATAATCTATATTATTGCTTCATTTGTTTTGACTTTATTTATTAGAAAAATTATTGCTCAGGAAACACATGTTAGATTCGGCATTCAATTTACCATACTTTCTGGATTTCCAGATGTTGCTGGAATTTCAGTTCAGTATGAAACAAAAAATCGTATAATATATGAGGTTGGATACACACCTTTTCCTGTCAGTTTTTATGGGCGTATTGGTTATTCAATTTACCAAAACTCATTTATCTCAAAAAATAACAATTTAAAATCTAATAGCGTATCAATTATGATAGGATATAGGTACCTAAACATACCTGATGACATCATTGGTTTTGAAGGTCACTTTTTAAATTTGTATGGAGCTTATAAACCAACTCATTGGTTTAATGACAGCTTCGGATTAACAGGACAGTTTGGTGCAGGATATTTATTAGGTAAAGCTGAAAATACTGCTCATGAAATCAAAATACATCACAAACCCGATTTAAAAATCAGCATTGGTCCTTCGTGGAAATAATATAAGATACTGAAACGAAATCTAGATAATATTCTCTTTAAATATTATCCAGTGAACCAATACACTAAATCTCCGAGACCAATTGCATAAGCTTTTCTAAGTCGTTTCAAATTTCGAGAGAGAAGTTGTTGAATTTTATTTTTGTACCCCTCAGTCCTTTGGACAGCTCCCCTAAAAGAGGAGCAGTTTTTTTGTTTATTTTTTTAACTCTTCCCCTCGTAGGGGAAGTACCCGAAGGGGGAAAGGGTTTTTTATTTTAACCCCTCAGTCCTACGGACAGCTCCCCTAAAAGAGGAGCAATTTTTTTGTTTATTTTTTTAACTCTTCCCCTCGTAGGGGAAGTACCCGAAGGGGGAAGGGGTCAAAATTACTCTTTAACCACTCTGTAAATTTTGTTGCTAGTGGCGTTGTGTACTTTTAGCAAGTACATACCTTGCGCATAACTCGTAAGGTCAAGTTGGTGGTTACCGCTAATGTTGGTTTGTGTAAGCAGTATTTGTCCACTAAGGTTGCTTAGTTCTATGTCTACGGCTTCAGTGGTGCTTATGCTAAGCCAACCAAAGGTTGGGTTGGGATAAAGTTTTATGTTGTTTGTTTCATTTTCTACAATCCCCACAGGGCACGGAGAAATAATCACGTCTTGCGTTTGGTTAGTAACGTTGCCTGCTAAGTCGGTATATGTCCAAGTAACTGTAGTGGTACCAACGGTAGTAATAGGAAGGGTTGCATCATGAGTTCCTATAATGCTGTGGTCACAGTCATCGGTAGCGGTAGGTGCTGTAAGAGAAGTTACTTCGCATTCTTCTACAATGTCAGGTAGTGTGGCTTCATCTGCCACAGGCGGGTTTTCTCCACACAAGCGGTAAACTTGTGCGCGGCCGGGTTCGGTAGCATCACTCGGAAGAATATAAAAAGGAGCGCCTGACACAAATATTTTTCCGTTTGCCGATAATCCTACGGAGTGACCAAACCACTCACCATCCAATGCCCCCTTATAATCAGAGGCGATTTGATTCCATTGCGTTCCATCCCATTGATTTACTTCTATTCTTCCAGGTAATGGGGTTGAATTTTCTTCACGGGGTCCACCGCCAATAAAGCGATTGCCATCATCAGAAATACTCACAGAATACCCAAATTGTTCCCAAGAATATTCCCCTAAAACTCCATCCGCTAAAGACACCCATGAACTGCCATTCCATGTATAAAGCCTAACTCTGCCTTCTGTGCCTTCTCCGTATTCACTCAAAGGAGCACCTGCGGCAAAGGTGTTGCCATCTGCACTTATACTCACGGAAAAACCAAACTCATCTCCTTGAAATAAACCATAAATGTCTGTACCCCTTTGCATCCATGAAGTACCATTCCAATCAAATACGCGAACATGCCCACTCCAAGCTCCATTAGTATTGTTGCGGTTGGCGCCAACAGCTAAAACATTGCCATCGTCAGATAAACTTAATGCTGTTCCAAACAAATTTCCATTTGCTTCACCAAGTATATCTACCCCTAGTTGCACCCACGATGTACTACCATCCCAACGGTAGACTCTGGCGGTACCAGGGTCTGAAATATTGGTATCATCAGGAGAACCAATGGCTACAGTAGTTCCGTCTCCAGAAATACTCACAGCTCTTCCGGATTCTTCATAGCTGGACTTTCCGTCTATGTCTTGTCCTTTTTGAATCCAAGCACTACCATTCCATTCATAGATGCGTACGTGTCCGGATGATGGACCATAGCCATCGTTGGATCTTGCACCAATAGCTGCCAAGTTACCATCGTTTGATATGCTGATGGCAACACCGGAACCATCTGTGGCGGCTTCGCCTTCTATTTCGGTTCCTTTTTGTATCCAGCCAGTACCATCCCACGTGTATATTTTTACATGTCCTCGGGCATTGTTATGAACGGTTGCACTTACGGCAATGGTATAGCCATCGGCAGAAATGCTTGTTGCCCATCCGCATCTATCTCCATCATTTTCTCCAATAATATCTGTTCCCATCTGTTCCCAATACACTTGAGAAAAAGAACAGATGCTTAAAAACAAGCTAAAAAATAATGTGTAAACACGTTTTGCCATAACAAAAAGAGTAAGCAGATTTCAGCAAATTTACAAAAAAGAAGTAATAGTTACAATATTTCTTAGGTTAAGAAAATTTGTTGAATTTTATTTTTAACCCCTCAGTCCTACGGACAGCTCCCCTAAAAGAGGAGCAGTTTTTTTGTTTATTTTTTTTAACTCTTCCCCTTGCATTGTCATCAGAGAAACTCTCGATGCTCACCAACAAACCTTTAACTTCTCCCCTCACAGGGGAGATACAGAGGGGTAATTTCCCAAACACTAAACACCAAATACCAATTTTTTCAACCTCAAACCCTCTTCCAAGCAAGGATTTTTAGAGGCATACCAATCATTGCCAATCTTTAAATACGCAATAATCTCCGCAGAGTTGGTTTGTTCGCTTAATTTACCCTCGAACATAAATCCGTTTAGTTTTTCTTCCTCAAAAAACGAAGTGTAATGTGCCTCATAATGGCTTTGTACAGAAATTACATTTTGCATAGAAGACAATAACTCTACATCGCTTTGCGCATTTGAGAAATGAAGTTTCGCATTAGACAATTGCTGCTCGTAATCTTTCATGAAACTCAACACCGATGAACTATCTAAAGAAACGTCTAAAGCATCATCGTTCGTTATTTCCGAAATAGTATTGAGTAAGGTTTGTTTTGCAGAGATGAGTTGCTTAACCAATTGCAATTTATTTTTCCATCTCGAAACGATAATCGGTTTTGACAACAACTCCTTTTTGATAGAAAAAATGCTTTCTTCAAATGCCTCCAACACCTCTACATCAGAAGAATTTTCGTCTAACTTTAAGTAGCTTAACGCAGCTTTTTTGTCCATTAATACTGAGAAAGTGCTTTTAGATACACATCATAAACAATTGGCGAAAGCGGAGGAATTTTTTTTGAATCGCCAATCAAACCATGTGCGCGATAATGTGGCAAAATAACCTTTGCCCTATCTCCTACTTTCATGTATTGCACCGCTTCATGCAAACCCGATTCCACATCCGATTGCTCAATTTTAAATTGTTTGATGCCTTCATCTTTCGATGAATAACATTTCGTTCCGTCCAACAAGTACACATCAAATTCAATAAGCGCAATCATTCCACTTTCGGCTTTTATGCCTTTACCTTCTTCGTAAACCATGTAGCGAATGCCTGTTGGCGTAGTGTTGGTTTGCCATCCGTTACGTTTTATGTAATCGTTGATGGTAAAATTGAGTTCTTTTATCAACTGCTTATTAAAGTCAGCCGATTGCTCTTTAGTAATCGTTACTTCTGGTTTTTTCTGCGTTGCTTCATCTTCACAAGAAAGAATTACACAACAAAACACCAAACAAACTATGTGTTTAGATAAACTCATCAATGACTTTTTTGTAGAGTGAAATGGCATCGTTCAATGTTCCTGTAAATTGACCGCCCGCAGCGTTTTTATGACCACCGCCAGAGAAATATTTTTCTGCCAATTTGTTCGCTTCAATACTTCCTTTAGAGCGAAATGAAATTTTAATCATATCGTCTTTCTCTCTAAAAAAGGCAGCAATTTCCGTTCCTTTAATAGACAAAGCCACATTTACAAAACCTTCTGTATCGCCCGCCTGAATGTTAAACGTATGATGGTCTTGTTTAGTTAAATGAATAATCGTTGTTTTCTTTTCAGATAAATGTTCCAATTGATTATTCAAAATATGACCTTGAAGTTTGATTCTGCTTAAAGAGTTTTGGTCAAATATGGCTTCATGAACCGCATGTTTAATGACACCTTTCTTTAAAAGAATTGCCGCCACTTCATGCGTCCGTGCTGTTACAGAAGAAAAACGAAACGAACCTGTATCTGTTACCATTCCGCAGTAAATACACTCACCTATGGTTTTATCAATCTTATCTTGATAACCCAAATTGGTAATAAATTCAAATACCATTTCGCATGTTGAAGAAATAGAGGTATCGGAATAAATCACCTCAAAATTTTGTGAAGGATTGGGATGATGGTCAATCAAAATCTTAAACGCTTTTGAAGTATCTAAAGCATTTTGCATCGCTCCTACGCGTTTGCTAGCGTTATAGTCTAAACAAAAAATAACATCGGCTTCTGCAAATAATGTATCGCACGCTTCTTTTTGTTTATCGTAAAAAATCACTTCGTTACTTCCTTTCATCCAAGCATAAAAAGACGCAAATGCATCGGGCAATATAACTTTAGATGAAAGATTCATCGCCTTCAAAAAATTATACATCGCCAACGAAGAGGCCACCGCATCTCCATCTGGACTTTGATGTGACGTAACAACCATATTCTTTGCTTCTAAAAGTGTTGATTTTATTTGGGGGTAATTAAGTGTCATGTTGTGCAAAGGTAAAAAAAGGAAACGAACTTGTAAGTTAAATTCTCCTATCCATTGAAGAGACTACGGAGTATGTTATAACCCATAAAACCCCTTCGTCCTTCGGACACTTCCCCTGCGAGGGGAAGAATTAAAAAAAAACTAAAAACTTCTCTCATTTTAGGGGAGATAAAGAGGGCTTAAAATACTACGGTAGTACGCTATGTACTTTTTGTTTTAGCACGAGTTACACTTCGTTAAACTCGCGCTAGCGGGGGGCCAGCGGGGGAAGACACAAAAAAAGCCCCAACGTTGGAGCTTTAATTTTATAGTATTTAAAAAGTTTATCTACTTAAACCCAAGCTTTGGTGCTGGCTGATGTTCTACTAACAAACCTACACACACATAAGACACGGTTGAGCCTTTTGCACCTGCTTTAGTATCTTCCTCTTCTGGCCTGCCAGGAATATATACTCTTAAGGTAATTGTTTTAGTTTCTCTAGAAATAGTATAATACTCTTGTGTAAAACCACCTTCACTGCCACCTTCTCCTTCATTATTACTAAACACCACAACAGGGACTTTCTTATATACTTTACGCTTAGTTATTACAGGAACTTTAATGGGTTCAACTTCAACATAGGTTTCTTCTACAGGAGCTTCTTCTTCATATTCTCCGTAAGGGTCAGACTCTTCTTCGTTTTCTGTTTCTCCATTCGATTCTTCTGTGTACTCTTGTTCTGGATATTGTTCTTCATAAGTAATTACTTCTTCAAACATGGATTCTGTTTGAAATTCTACCACCTGAAATTGAACTTTACCATGAACATTAGGGTCGCCACTACAGAACGAAATTCTATAACTTACGTTTTTGTGTAGAGTTAAGGTTACTTCGGTAGTATCACCCGGAATAAACGTACCGCTTTTTGAATGACTACTCATAAAGTAGCCAGATTTCTTATCCAACTCACAACTTCTCTCATGAGTTTCATAACACTTAAAAGGAGTTTGTGACATACCAAAAACAGACACTAACAACACTCCAGAAGTAGAAAAAATTTTATTAATCATGCTACAATAGATTACTACTAATAAATGGTTTTAATTACCTTGCTTACTGTAAAAGTATTTTGTTTTAAACGAAAAAACACAAAAACGGTTGCAAAAGTTATTAAAAAAGTAATTAACAATGTTCTGCATGCCTAATAATTTATTCTGAAACAAAGCACTTTATATGGCAGATTGTTATTACCTTCGCGCAAAATTTTTAAGGAAAAATGGCAGGAAATAGAACTTTTACAATGATTAAGCCCGATGGAATTGAAAGCGGGAACATGGGAAACATCCTACAAATGATTACAGACGGTGGTTTTAAGATTGTAGCTATGAAGTACACACGACTTTCTAAAGCACAAGCTGAAGAATTTTATGGAGTGCACAGAGAGCGTCCATTTTTTGGCGAATTAGTCGAATATATGACCTCTGGACCCATCGTAGCAGCAATTTTAGAAAAAAATAACGCAGTAGCAGATTTTAGAAAGTTAATTGGCGCTACCGACCCAACTCAAGCAGAAGAAGGCACGATAAGAAAAAAATATGCCGAATCGAAAGCTAAAAATGCTGTACATGGTTCTGATAGCGATGAAAATGCAGCGATTGAATGTAAATTTCACTTTAAAGACCACGAAATTTTTGCTTAACACGCACTTTAAAATATTATTAAATTTAGAAAAGAGAGGCTTGACCTCTCTTTTTTGTTATGTTTGTAACAGATGACATTTTTATCGCCAAATAGTTTATTCTTCTTGTTTGCGCTGATAATTCCTATTATTATTCATCTATTCAATTTCAGAAAATACACCACCGTTCTTTTTTCAAACGTAGCTTTTCTTAAGAACATCAAAACAGAAAGTGAACGAAAGTCAAAACTCAAACATCTTTTAGTTCTTATTAGCAGATTACTTGCCTTTGCATGTATCATTCTTGCCTTTGCTAAACCAATTATTCTGAATAATAGCACAGAGAAAACAGCATCAGACGTTACTATTTATATTGATAATTCTTTGAGTTTAGAAGCGAAAAATGAAAATGGAAATTTGCTGGAACAATCGAAATTATTAGCCATCGAGTTGGTAAATCAGTTTAACGATGTTCGTTTTACATTAATTACAAATGACTTTTTAGGAAAGCACACACACAATTTTTCTAAAGCACAGGCAGTAAAAGAAATTGAACAAATTAGCTACTCTCCTATTTCGCGTTCGTTTGAGCAAGTAACTAACAGATGGCAACAATTAAGTGCTTCAAGTTCGTTGTACGTAGTCTCTGATTTTGAAAAAAACTTAGATATACAAATCGACAAACTAACTACAAACGAAACCATATTACTACTACCAATTAAAACAAGCGCGAAAAATAACGTTTACATAGATTCTATTTGGTTTGAAAGTCCAAATCACGTAAAGCATAGTGAAGAAACGCTTTTCGTTAAACTAAAAAATAACCATTCGGACGATGTAGAATGCAGGCTGGATTTAGAATTAAACAACACCAACAAAGGATTTGCTAATGTTGAAATTGAATCGGAAAACGAAAAAATTGTAACGTTTAACTATTCCAATCAAGCGTTTGATAAGTATATAAAAGGTAAATTAAGTTTAACAGACTACGAAAATCCACAACTGTTGTTTGATGATGAATTTTATTTTTCTTATCCAATAAAAACTTCGTCAAACGTTGCTATAATTTACGAAGATGAAACAAAAACGCCTATCGAAAAAGTGTATAGAACTGATTCTACCTACAAAGTAACTCAACACTCTTTCTTGAATTTAAATTACGATGATTTATCCAAAAGTGATTTGATTGTTCTTAACGAAATCCAAACCATTCCTAATGGTTTGGCATCACAAATAATTAGTTTTGCAGAACAAGGCACTTCTATTGCTATTGTTCCTCATCCAAAATCAGATGTGAATTCTTATAATTTATTGTTGTCTAAATTTAATGCACCAATACTGGGTAGTTCTGATACATCTCTTGTAAAACTAAAACCAATAGAGTTTAAAAATCCATTTTTCAAAGGCATTTTTACGGAAACAAATGACAAGATAGATTTACCAAAAGTTGCCCACAAGTTTTACGCTAAACCATCCATAAATTCTAATAGTGAAAGTATTTTGGAGTTTGATAGCGGCAACCATTTTTTATCAAAAACGAAAACTTCTAAGGGTAACGTTTGGTTGTTTTCTTTTCCATTTTCTGAAGAAAGAAATCAATTTAAAAACCACGCCTTGTTTGTACCTGTGATGTTGCGCATAGCTGAGCTAAGTTCTAATCAACAAGCGCTTTATTTTATTGTTGGCAACTCGGATAAAATTAATCTTTCTGCTGATGAAATTTCTGAAAACATAAACATAGAAATCAGCAATGAAGTTGCTACCAAAAAATTCATTCCAAAATTCCAACAAACAGGTAAAAACATTTTTGTTGAAACAACCAATGATGTTGATAATAGTGGCTTTTGGACATTAACTCACAACAATTACTCTACTCCACTTTCATTTAATTTTAATAGAAGCGAAAGTGCTCAAAACTATTACTCAGAAAAAGATTTAATTGATTTTACTACTTCACAGCAAAATTTAAACATCAAGCTTTTCAGCATAAACAACACTAGCGAATTGAAAAAAATAATAAAAGGAGAAATAGGAAAATCTTTGTGGGGGTATTTTATCTTTGCATCGTTGCTTTTCTTCTTGATTGAAATTTTGTTATTACGATTATTAAAATAATACATCTGATGAATATTCTAATAAAACAAGCCACTATCGTTGATAAGAACTCGCCTTACAACAATTCTAAAAAAGACATTTTGATTAAGGATGGGATTATCACTTCGATAAAAGACAAAATTTCTGAAAAAGCAGACCACGAAATCTCTCATCCTGATTTACACGTTTCTATTGGTTGGTTTGATTTTAGAGCAAATTTTCAAGACCCTGGTTATGAGTTTAAAGAAGATTTGCATTCAGGAATGGAAGCTGCTAAAAAAGGTGGATTTACAGGCGTGATGCTTACTTCAGATACCTTACCACCTGTTTCAAATAAATCATCAGTTGAGTATATTGTAAATAAAACCAAAGGAAATATTGTTGATGTTTATCCAACAGGAACGGTTAGCCACAACTTAAAAGGTGTTGATTTATCGGAGATGCATGACATGAAAGAAGCTGGTGCAATTGCCTTTTCTGATAGTAAACAACCCGTTACAGATTCGGGTTTAATGAGTAGAGCGTTACTTTATGCAAAAAACATCGATGGTTTTATAATGAGTTTTCCTCTTGACAAATATTTAGCGGGCAGCGCTCAAGTAAACGAAAGTAAAAACACCACACTGCTTGGTTTAAAAGGCATTTCAAATCTTGCGGAAGAGTTGATGGTACATAGAGATTTGTTTTTAGCAAAGTATCACGATACCAAAATTCACATTGGACCAATCTCTTGTAAAGAATCTGTAGAGCTGATAAAACGAGCTAAAAAAGACGGAATAAACGTAACGTGTGAAGTGGCAATTCATAATTTAATTTACACAGACGAAGCGTTAAACGATTTTGATTCTAACTTCAAACTAATGCCACCACTAAGAAGTGAAGATGACAGACAAGCCTTAATTCAAGGTTTGATTGATGGAACGATTGATGTAATTTCGTCCGACCATACTCCAGAAGATACCGAGCACAAAGATTTGGAGTTTGATTATGCCAACTACGGTTCAACAAGTTTAGAAACATTTTTTGGAGCGTTGAATACACTCACTAAAGACTTAATTCCTTTGGATTTTCTACTCACTAAATTTACGGTAAATCCGCGTTCCATACTTCAACTAGATGTTCCTATTGTTAAAGAAGGTTTTGGAGCTAATCTTACACTCTTTAGTATTAGCGAAGCTTCCATCATTTACGATGTGAGTAAGACCATTTCAAAATCAAAAAATAGTGCTTACAACGGTTGCGAAATAACAGGAAAAGTGATTGGAGTAATCAACAATCAACAGATGGCTTTAAACTAAAATTTAGACCACAATTTATACCCCAATTTAAAGCCAAAGGTCATGTTACCTCTAAGCCTTTTGTGCTCCGTAATATCGTAGTTGGCATTATGGCTAATACCATCAATATCACCACCATCTATAAAAGGAAAAACGAATGTTTCTCTATTAACAACATCTATATATTTTAGGTCTACATGTCGGGCACCAACTCCAATAAATATATCAAAAACTACATTATGATTTCTTTTCCAAATGTATTCAACGCCAACTTTAACATTAAATATATGAACACTTTTAGTTATTGTAGCCTTATCATATTGGTATGTTTCAAAATCAATTAAGCTAGTATAAAAATCATTAAAAAAATCATATTGATATTTTAAGCGCCCATATTCAAGTCCTATATAGAATTCATCATTTGAATATCTTTTTACTTCTGCTTTAAATTTAGTTAAACTTTCGTTCTCTTTACCTTTAACTTCGGGAATAACTTGAGGAATAAGAAAAAAATACCCCGCTTCTATGGCATATTTTTGTTTGTAGCGATATTCAAAAAATATAGGGGCGGTAGATATTGCTGGGTCAATTGCAGAAAAGATAGGTGACTTAATGGCAAGATATGTGTATTCTAAAGAATCCTCTCTTGTGTACACTTTTTCTTGTGAAAAAGACAAAAATGGAACTAAAAAAAGAAGTAAGGTTAGTCTCTTCATTATTGAACTGGTTGTGCGTTTTCTAATTTCTTGATAATTTCTTCATCACTCATCGTTAGCATTTCTCTAGCGGCTTTTGCTTGTTCTGCTAATGGGTGCTTAGGATAATTTGAAATGACTTGTTCGTATAATTTATCGGCTTCGCCAAACCAACCAGATTCTCCATAAATAAACGCTTTTTGAAACAAATATTCTGGAGCAGTTTTATCTGTTGCATAATCTTTAATTAAAACATCAATCATATCTATGGCTTTGTTGTATTGTTTTAGCGACACTGCTGCACGAATGCCTTTTTGCAAAGCACTCGGCACGCGTTTGTCATCGTAGTAATTTTTATGAAAATTTTGCGCTTCAGTCATTAATTCCATTAGTTTACTTTGTGAAACAGCATTGTTTGGTCCAAGAACTTCTTCTTCAATTTGAGTAAGTTTTTCATAAGCCTCATCAGCTGTCATTTTTTCTTCTTTGTTCGAGCTATCTCCACCACATGACGTAAAAAACAGCATAATAGATGCAGCAACGATAAAATTTAATGTCTTTTTCATACTTTTATTTTTTTAATGGGAATTTCATTTTATAATCTACCTTAACATTTCCTTTCGAAATATCGGAAAGTTTTCCTTTTAGCAAACGCTTTTTTAATGGATTTAGTTTATCGGTGAACAAAACGCCTTCAATATGGTCGTACTCATGTTGAATAATTCTTGCGGCCAAACCTGAATATTTTTCTTCATGAAATTGCCAATTTTCGTCAAAATAAGAAATCAATAAATCGGGTTGGCGATTGATATCTTCTCGAATACCAGGTATGCTTAAACAACCTTCATTGAACTCCCATTCCATACCAGATTCTTCTTCTATAATCGGATTGATAAATACACGCTTAAAATCCTTTAGAAAGGCAAACTCTTTCGCTTCATCATCATTTTCGGGCTCATCATCGCCAAACGGAGAAGCATCTACAATAAATAAGCGTAAGGATTTACCAATTTGAGGAGCGGCCAAACCAACACCTTTTGCTTTGTACATGGTTTCGAACATATCGGCTATAAGCTTTGAAATGTCAGAACCTTCCTCAATTTCTTGGGTAGTTTCTCTCAAAACAGGGTCTCCGTATGCTATAATGGGCAGAATCATTTTCACTTTTTCGGGGCAAAAATACGCTTTATTTTAATTGGCTGAGGTAATCTTGCAAAATGATGGTGGCGCTTATTTGGTCAACAAGTCCTTTATTTTGTCTATCTTTCTTTTTTAGTCCAGAATCTATCATGGTTTGAAATGCCATTTTTGAGGTAAAACGCTCATCCAAACGAACTATGTTTTTATCAGGAAACGTTTTTGAGAGATGCTTTACAAAGTTGTTGATGAGTTCTGCCGATTGAGCCATTTCATTATTCAAACGTTTGGGTTCGCCAACTACAATAGTTGAAAACGAATGTTTGTAAAAATAGTTTTTCAAAAACTCAATAACTTCAGAAGAGTGAACTGTTGTTAGTGCCGATGCAATGATGTTGTTCTCATCTGTAACCGCCAATCCAACTCGTTTTGAGCCATAATCTATCGCCATTATTCTACTCATCAATTCTTACCTTTATAGAGTTGTCGAATGGAGTAATTGTATTGTAAGTTTCTTTCAAAAAATCATCTCCATAAATGCTATAATAAAACGCAAAACTCTCAGAGCGCTCTTGAAAAAGACCATTTGGAAACAATTTTTCTTTTAGTTTTTCTATTTGTAATAAGGATGTTTCAAATTTTTGCTTTTGCGCTTTTATCACTTTTTTTTCTAAATCAACGATTGAATTTTCTGCTTGTGTCATCATGGCATTCACTTTTGAAACCAATGTTAAATCAAGACTTTCGACTTTTTTAGAGAGATTGGCGTAAAAAGATTTCATTGATAAAAGCTCGCTGCTAAAATCAATTTCATGCGAAGAATTTTTTAAGACAAACTCTTTTTTCAAGTCTTCCGTAGTCTTAAATATGTCTGCTTCTGAAAGCTTTAATTTATGTAACTTTCCTGAAGTTGATTTATCTAAATTTAAAATACTATTTCGCACACAAAGAATAGGAAAATCAACGTTAAATGCTTCAAAAGTAGATTTTAATTGCAGCCAGTAAGAAATTTCGCCTGCACCACCAATGTAAGCTAAATTAGGCAAAATAGTTTCTTGGTATAAAGGTCTGAAAAGCGCATTTGGACTGATGTTTTTAACGTCTTTTAAAAGTTCATCTTCATTTTTAAACGTATTCTTTTCTATTCTTTTTCTATCGTTTTCGGAGAGATGAAACAAATTAATTTCTCTTACAAATACTTGCTCATGATAATTATTCTTTTTTAAATATTGATTGGTTTTGCTTACTTCTTTAAATGAAGTTTCTTGAGTTAATTCTTGCTCAAAAATATGTTTAGCTATTTTTTTTAAATCTTCATCATCACCATCAACAATAATAAGATTGGTATTTTTAAACAAAGAATGCGCCAATCTTCTTGTGCAGTCGCTTAAAGTCTCTCCTATTTTATATGAAGATTCAAAAATTTCTTTAAGCTTATTAGTGAAAGGTTTTCCAGCAAGCGTATGAAGTAATTTTTGAAATTCTTCTATAAATGGTTCGTCAATTGTAAATCTTCCAACTGCGCCTTTTTGATTGGTTTTCCACTCAAATTTTTGAGTAGCTATTGAAACGGAATTTATTTCTTGAAAATCGTGGTCTTCTGAAGCAAGCCAAAATACAGGAAGAATGGTGTGATTTTTATTCGCTTTTGAAAGTTCATCTGCCAATTTTATAGCTTCTGTAATTTTATAAATAAAAAATAATGGACCACCAAAAATGTTTAATTGATGCCCTGTGGTAACAGTAAAACAATTTTCATTTTTTAGTAAAGAAAGTGTTTTAGGTAAGTCAATTTTTGCTTTTTCATATTGCTTAGCGATAGCATTTACAAGGGCGTTACGCTTTTCTGTCGAAAATGATTTTTTTGTCAAAAACTCATGTATCGCATCGGGAAAATAATTTATAAGTGGTTTTACAGAATCTTTTTTTTCAAGATAATCTTGAATTAAAGAATTATAAAAATGGACTTCACTATGTGCTATTTTTTTAATCATTTTTTCTTCCCGAAGATACGTGTTAATGCATTCCAAAGGTAAATTTCATTTAAAGAGTCATAGCTTTTTTGGTAGCTTATACCAACGCCTTGTGTGTAGTTTCCTTGATAACTTCTTGTAGGGTCGTACGTGTTTGATTGATTAAATGCTTTTACGCGCCAAATACCTTTTTCATCAATGATGTACTCTATGGTAACATCGCCAATCACGGTACTATTATCTTCTGTTGTGGTGTTGTTTTGAGATACTCCAAAGTTTCCTGAAAGTAATAATTTTTCAGAAAATAATTGTGTTGAAAGCGCTAAGGCATATTCTTCATTGGTTAATTCATCGCCCGAGCTATAATTAATACCCACATCAACGCCTTCTATCCATTTATCTAAAATTTGATTTACTTGATTGGTCAATAATTCACTTGTTGATGTAGAAACGCCTGAACCCACACTTCCTAATGATGAACTTTGTCGTGGAACGAATTTATTCATTAACAACAAAGAGAAAAACTGACGTTCTAATTCTTCTTTTGTGTTGATAGAACTTTTCACTACAGAACGGATTTGGTCGGATGAATTGGGTAAAGCAATTTCAAATCCAATGCTTGGACTGAATAGGGAATTCGTCAACAACATGTGGCAATCAACTTCTTGTTTTGCGCTATATTTTTGACGTTCTTCTTGCGAAAATAAATCTGCAACAGATGCTTTTATGCTGTATAATGCATCAATGTTAATTTCTGCATTGTAAGGGTCGCCATACCATGCAACGGTTCCGCCTTTTGTTAAGTCGAATTTTTTATTGATTAAATCTTTCAATGTAAACAAGTATTCACCTTTTTCTAATTCGTATTGTCCGTACATTTTAAATTGGTCGTACTGGTCAATTTCCATGTAAATATTTCCAGAACCATACGCTACAATTTCATCACCCACCAATTCATCAAACACCATTTTAATTTCTGCATCTGGCGTAGCCGTTAAATTAAAATTCATGCTTATTCCTGTAAGGTTAAGTTCAGACTCGTTATCACTCAAGGTATCGTTAAACTTAACAAAAGACACGAAATTTCCAACGGTAACATCTTCGGCACCATAAAGCGGAAGGGTGATTTTTGTTCCTTTATGAGAGGTTGCTTCTACTTCAATTTCTGTTTTGTTGTACTTGTCGTAACTGATGTTGGCATAGCCTGTGGCAAAGGCTTTTCCGTAAAATAAAGAATTGTCTTCGTAAGTTGTGTTGAGTGCCAAAATTGGTTCAAACATGTGAACGGAAAAATCGTAACTATATTCTTTAAAATAATTATGGTAAAACGATGCCGACAAGATATTTGCTTGATTTCCGAACATATCATAGGCTTTAGCATCATCTGAATAGATGTAATCTGGAGTTACTTCTACATTGCCTTCAAATGAATATTCGGTGTTCAGAACGCTTACTTTTATATTACCATCTTTTATATTTAAGTTTCCAACTAAGTCAGGTTTTTCAGGACTTCCTGTTAGGTTTAAATTACCAGAAATATCACCCCTTAAATTACTTACTGCGTTGGGAAGAAATATATTTATTTGTTCGATATTGTAGTTAGAAAAATTGATGGCAAGGTCTAAAGGTTTTTCTTCTTTTACGTAGTAATTTCCATCAACAACAACAGATTTTATATTTTTGTTAGATAACGCTCCCGTTACGTGAATAGTGTCTGTTCCAGTCATCCATGATTGTAATTCAACGTTGCCAAAATCTATATCTTCTATTTTTAGATTAGAGCTTAATCTACCAATAAACATAGGGTTTTTGAGTGCAGAGCGAATTTGCACAAAAGCATCTAAGTCGCCTTCTATTTTATATGATTTTATGGGTAAAATATCGTTTAATTTTACACTGTCAATTTTTATAGAGAACATATCGGAGAAATTATCTCCTAAAATACCTTCTAAAGTGAATAATTGATTTTTGTTGGCTAATTGAAATTTTTTGATGGAATATTTTAAAGAATCCAACTGAGTAATAGATGCTGTTTGGTTTAAATGCCAATTTTGTTGCTTAGTATTTATATTTGCTTTATGCAAATCAAACGTGAAATTTTCTAGTTCGTTCCAATAGCCATTACCACCTATTTCACCATTAGAAATACTGTCTTTCCAATTAAATTGAATACCGATGTTGTTATTAAAAATGGCCGTAAAAGCTTCAACGTTTTCAATTTTATTTTCTAAGTATTTTAAAGAATCTGCATAAATTTCTACTTCAAAAATATCTGAAAGTTGTGTTTCTATTTTAATACCATTCAATTTAAACCCTTGATAATAGAGATAGTCAATATTCGAAACCAAATCAAAGTACTCATCTATAGAATTATAATTTCCCGTAAATGTTGCATGTGGAGAAATCTCTAAATCTAGCGCAAACAAATGGGTTAACGCAGATACATCTTTCAAGTCAAATTCGAAATGCAATTTTTGTGCTTCGGTAATGTTGTAATCCGTTCCATGAATTTTTCTAGGCAACACTTTTGATGCTAATTCTTGAAATAAAATGGGCAATTCTTCAAGGTTGTATTTTCCTTCTAACGATGCGTCTAAAATTTCTGACCAAATTTTTATGGAATTGCTATTTTCATTAAGATTTGAAGCCAATACCAAACTATCAATTAAATATTTTTTTTGATTTTCTCGGTACTCAACTTCGAAAAATTGAAAATTTCCATTTAAGTTGGTAAAATCAAATCCACTACCTTCTACATCTACATTTAACGAGATAAAAGCATCTTCTACGTTACGCAATCCGAGCGGAAAAAGATTTGCTTTATTAAGCGTCATACAGAATTTGTAGGCAGGAATTGCTTGCTTGAAATCAATATTTCCTTCATAATAACCCACTAAATTTTTGTCATTAATTTGAGCTGTTCCATCAAAGTGATTTTTCTCAAAAACACCATCAATCCTAATGTTTTTGTAATTATAGTTGTTATAGTAGATTTCTGAAATTCTTCCTTCAACGGTGGTTTTAAGTTTGTCGATAGTTATTCCAACAGCATTTACCTCTACTTTTCCAGAAACTTTTCCAAGCTCTTTTATGTTGTAGAAATAACCCATGTTAAATCCATTAGTGGCAATGCTTCCATCGTAAATGAGTCGTTGGTTATACTCATCAAAATAAAAGTTTAAATCTGTTTTAACAATACCTAAATTAGTTTTAAAATCAAACTCCGAAACAAAGCCCTGTATGTATCCTCTAAAAAATCCTTTTCCATTGATGTTTCCAAGTCTTGAGATATTAGTGGGTAATTTTATATTGACATTACCCAAGCTTAGCACTTGTAAATTTTCAATTCCATTTTTATTGGTAGAAATTTCTTTAGCATTTATTCTATAAAATGCATTTTCTGAATCTGGCAAGCCAGTAATTGTAGCATCTCCAATAAACTTCAATGGTTCAGAATTTGATAGTTTTTCTAAATAAAAATTATTTACCGTGAGCTCAGAAATAGTGCCATCAACGTGTCCTTTAAATTTGTAATCCTCATGAATATTGGCAAATGGGCGATGAAAATATTTTAAATCGTTCATCGCTAAGATTGAATTTGAAAAGTTTCCGTGCATTACAATTTTTTCTACGTAATCAGAAAAATCAACAAGTTCATTATACTTCATACTGAATTCTTCTAATCTCAAATTACTTTTTGGAGTTTGCAAATTCATGTTGTAAAACCCAATATGCGCAGAATCATAAACAATTCTATCTGCCATTAATTCTTTTACTTCAAATCCCGATTTTTCTTTAAATCTTAAGTGTTCAAAAAGCGCACTAAACTGATTTTCTTTGAATATCAAATCTTCTAAACGAAGCGAAATATCTGTAAGAAAAATATTGTCAAAGTCAATAAAATTTTCGGAAGTATCGTTCGCAAAACGCTCATTTTTGTAAAGAAAATCAACATCTTCTAAATGCAAAACACTTAACTTAAATGAGGTTTCTCCACCACCTTCCGATTTTGGAAAACAATTAATAAAATGCGTTAAATTGTCTATTGAGTCGCCATCATATTTTATAAAATTAACTTCTGCATGTTCCATGATTACATCTGAAAGAACAACGGAATCCTTTAGTGATAAAAGAGATGGAAAGCCTAGCCAAAGCGTTTCTGCCTTTAAAAATGGTTCGTTTTTATGGTCTGTGATGTGTATATCTTTAAAACGAACATACCGAATAAAATCTGTATCAACTTGAGCAATGTTAATATTCGAGTTACAATCTTGGGTAATAAACCATAAAACCTTATTTGCCAAATAGGTTTGCACAGAATGAAATCGTACACTAATCACCAAAAAAAGCAATAAAAGCACCAATAGTTCAACTATGGAATGCAAACCTCTATAAACGATATGTGAAATTTTTATGATAACTATACTTTTTGCTTAATCTACAAAGATAATTCCATAATTGAGACAAACCCTTACAAACAAAAAAAAGCAGAGCATAGCTCTGCTTTCAAGTAAAATGATCAAAGACGATTATTTCTGAATTAAGTATGAGCTCACAGCATTGTCGTGGCTATAAATTTTTAATATATACACTCCATGGTTTAGTTCGGAAAGGTTTATTGCCTTATTATTTGCAGAATTGATGGTTTCCCTGTACATCAAAGCACCAAGCGTGTTATACAGTTCTATTTTGCTAAATTCAGCTTGTGCCGAAGACACATGTAAAACATCGGTAAACGGATTGGGGTAAACCGAAAATGCATTCTCTTTAGTGGCATTTACAGAAAGTGGCGGATTTTTGAAGTGAACATTGAATCTATGAACAAAATTACTGCTATTCTTAGCAAATACATAAGAAGAATTTGCTTTCATATCTATCATCTCGCCCGTTTCCAAATCTTCTAAAAATACATCGTATTCAGAAAACTCACTGGCACCTCTAAAGAACAGTTCACCATCGCCATCTGAATATACCGGAACAATTTGCGCTTCGTTTTTAAGGGTATTTATGGAAAAATATTCTGATTCGGAAAAAGTATAAAGAGAAGACGTGTAGCTTAATTGAAATTTAGCGTCATAGTTTCCATCAAAAGCATTGGTAGCATTATCATCTAAAGAAACCGCTATTTCATCACTATTTAACTCTAAGAATATCGCTTTGGGTGTTGCGTTACTTTTTAGCGTTACATAATTATCAACCACCACTCCGGTAGTTGATGTTAAGGCAGGGTTGGCTGCATTGGCTTCTACCCAAAAACTTTGCCCAGGTGTTATGTAACGTGAGCCTCCGTTGGTGCCAATTCCATTAACATAACTTGCATAGTTTTGTGTACATGTATTAAACACATAGATGGCATTGTTCAAATTGGTTTTTGTAAAATCAGCATCACCCCAATCAATAGTACCAGGATACGGATTACCTAAAAAATTGAAATTCGTTGTGCCATAGCCAACATTAAACGAAAAAGTATTGGCTAAATTAATGCTGCCAGTAAGTTGTATTGTCCATTGTTGTGGAATAGAAGTTCCTGTAGAACTCCACACATCATCGGAGTTCCAATACCAAAAACCACTACCTCTCGGAATGGTTTGATTAGCAGACGAAGGAACTATATAACCAGCCGCTTCATCATAAAAATAAGCATTTACAAATGAGAAAGAAGGGTAATCTGAATCGGGAAATCCCGTAAAAATCATGTAGCCACCCGTATTAGAGGCATAATCATTAAAGGTAGCATCAACTGGTGCAGCGTAATTGGACCATTCGTTGCATCTATCCATGTAATTTTGCCAGATGTAATTACCTTTTAACAAACCATTGGGTGAACTTCCCAATCTGCCTTTATTGGTGGCATCACTCATAAAAACAAACGTTCCGCTAGAAGTATTAAACGTTCCAGCATTTAAATTCAATAAATTTTTAATGTAAACAGAAGATCCAGAGGATATGGCAATGGACTTTCCTAAAGCATCTACAACCAAACGATTGAAGTATATAGTGCCAGCAATATACCTGATGCTTGCCGACCCACCAGATAAAAGGGTGTAGCCAGTTCCAGATTCATTGTAAGTGCCTAAGGCTGCATCAAAATTACCTCTAACATCTAATGTTCTTGAGGTATTTGTTAAAACTCCGTTAATGGTAAGATTACTGATTTTTGCATTCACATCAAGCGTAACGGTGTGATTTATTACCACATCATCGTTGGGCTTTATACCTCCTGTTCTGTTCCATATAGAGGGGTTGCTCCAATTACCCGAAGCAACTGTTGTCCATGTTACTGCGAAACAAGCATCAGTAAGAACAATAGTGAAAATAAATACTAGAGAGATAACATGCTTCATAACTACTCATTATATTATATGGTGAGTCCAAATTTAACTGTTTTTTGCTAAATACCAAACTTTTACGTTGGGAAGTTATATACTAGCGTCTGTTGATTCACTTTAACACTTCTAAAACAACGTATTTTTTTATCTGAACGACTTATTCTCTAAAGAGTTTTATTTATAAGACTCCTTATTATTTATTCAATATTTAATTTTCGTAGGGAAATTCTAGCTTATATACGATTTTGTTGTGCTATAATTTAGCACCATAAAACAATAATTAAAAAATAAATTATTATGAAAACTCTTAAGCTAACATTCCTTTTAAACGTGCTAACACTTAGTTTTGTTCATGCGCAATTAGAAAATTCCATTCGCCTTACCGTAACCGACCCAAAAGGCATTACTGATGAAACCGTTATTCGACTAAACCCACAAGCTACCAAAGGATATGATGGCGATTGGGATGCTTGGAAATTTTTTAGCTATAATAACAATCATCCGGGGTTATATACTTCTTTAAGTGATGAAACCGAAGCATTATCCATCAACTCATTTAAACTTCAAAATAAAGACACAGTTGTACAGGTCATGTTGCGAGCTAAAACCGAAAGTGGTACTTATACTCTTTCAGTAGAGTTTTTAGGAGAAATGAACCCTGCTATGAAAATTGGTTTGCGAGAGGTTTCATCCAATCAAAAACATTTTTTAGAAAACGGCTACTCGTTTAATTTTAATCACGCAGCAAGTAGCAATGATGTGGCTGTGTTTGTTGTCAATTATTCGTTTACTCCTTTACATCAGTTAACAAATGGAGATTTAGAGTTGGTAAAAAAAGGTGTAAAACAATGGCACAATATTATAGAAGATGAACAAGGAGATATTTTAGTTGATGAATTGTATAATGAAGAAGAAATATTCCTGCAAAATTTGCCAAGTGGCAATTACACCCTTACGTCTATGGATGATTTTGGTTTTGAGTTTTTAACACAGTTTGTTGTAGATAATGGCTCAACTGTTTCGGTTGAAAGCACAAAACAAACATCTATATCATTGGTAAAAACAGAATTTGGATACCTGTTAAGTTATATTCCTGCAAATACTTTATCGGCTACGGTTGCTGTATTTGATATAAACGGAAAACTACTATTCAACAAAGAAATACTTTCGCAAGAATCTATGAGCTTTAATTTACCACAAGGAATTTCTTATGTGAAAGTATATAACCAATCAATCAATAGAACTTTTAACATTATGAATTAAAAACAATTATTTCTAACCCTTAAAAACAAATCAAAATGAAAACAAAAATTTTAATCTTAGCATGGTTTGCCCCATTGATGATGGTAGCGCAAACTGGACCGGGAGGCGTTGGTTCTTCAGATGGTACTTCTACATTAAAGATGTGGTACAAAACCGATGGAAATATCTCGGTTGATAACACAAAGATTGAAAACTGGACAAACAGCGGAGGCATTTCTACGCTTGACATTAAAAGCAATGGTGCTTTACGTCCAACTTTAATCGAAAACTCGGTAAATGGTTATGATGAAATTTATTTCGACAGTAAAAACAAACTGGTAACAGAGTCAAAACTCTCGGCAAATAATTTTGTTACCGATCAAGCGTCAACATTTACAGTTTGTCGTGCAGAAAACACTTCGCAACAATCGTGTGTTTATACTACCGACCCATTGGTATCATCGCGATTCAGCAATCACATTCCGTGGAGCAACACCGTGTATTTTGACATTGGTACTTGTTGTAATTCTAAAGCAAGATTAGAGGTTGGAAGCTTAAGTGGCTTAACAAATTATTCCATTTGGAGCTATGATGCCAATCCAACAACAGGAAAGCAACTTTACAGAAATGGAGCTTTGTTGCAATCTCGTGCCGAAACATCTAGTTATAATAGCCATGCCTCACATAAATTTAATATAGGTGGTTATACACAAGGAACAGGCGGTTTCAAAGGTGGTATTACCGAAATTATCATCTTCAAAGAAAAAATAAATTCTGCTCAAAGAATTATTATCGAAAATTATCTTTCGGGAAAATATAATATCGCACTTGGTCAAAATAATCTTTACAGTGGTGGTGATGATGCTAATGGTAATTACGACCACAACATTGCTGGTATTGGTAAAATTGATGCAAATAATATGCATACCGATGCACAAGGAACGGGAGTATTAAGACTATTAAATCCCGCCAATTTAGATGATGGAGAATTTTTACTTTGGGGCGACAACAATGAAAGCGTGTTGTTAGATAGCTATACAGATCTTCCTGATGGCGTTTCAATACGCATGAACAGAACGTGGAGAGTAAGCGAAGTAACTGCCTCTAACCAAAGTACCGATGTTGGTAGCGTAACATTGAGGATTTATTTGCCAGAAGTAACTCTGGTTACTCCAAGCGATTTAATACTGCTGTTCGATACCAATCACAATGGCTCATTTGCAGATGAAACTCCTGTTACAGGAGCACAAGCCATTGGTGGAGATATTTACGAGTTTACAAACGTTTCTCAGTTGGAAGATAACATCACATTTACCGTTGGCTCGTTGGCAGAAGTAACGCCACTTTCAAGCAATGTATATGTTTTCAAAGCCGAAACTAAAGACAACACTAAAGTTGTGTTAAATTGGGCTACAGAAAACGAATTTAAAGGAAGTAAATATTACATTGAACGCTCAAAAACTGCCGAAACATGGGAAACGGTTTATTCTACAAATAAT
Organism: Bacteroidia bacterium; assembly: GCA_046569885.1. Lineage (GTDB taxonomy): Bacteria > Bacteroidota > Bacteroidia > Flavobacteriales_D > Parvicellaceae > JBKHVV01. Next base: position 21,589 of record JBKHVV010000005.1, on the reverse strand, counting down.
TTAGAAACTGTAGCCAATAAACAATACGTTGCGATAGATGAAAAACCTTTACTCGGCACATCCTACTATCGCTTAAAACATATAGATGTTAGTGGTAATGAAAACGTAGAAGGAAATCTAATAAAAGTAACCATCAACGCAGACAAACTTATCAAATTATCTCCTAATCCAACAAAAGGAGATATTCATGTGGAAATTTTATCGCTATCAACAATTAACTCAGATGTTAAAATTAATTTGACCAATCAATCAGGGCAACTTGTGGCAATAAACCCAATAATTGGCACAAACAAAATAGAGCTAAACATAGATGGTCTTCCAAGAGGCATCTATTACCTGAGTATTCAGATAGATGATGAAAATTCATTTACAGAAAAAATAGTGAAAGAATAGAAGGGTTAGAAAGTTAGGTATCACTATTGATTAAAAGCCTTGCACATGTTGCAAGGCTTTTTTCATTCAACAATTCGGTAAAGTTTTCAACAGCAACTACCCTACCCTAAAATAAAATCTAACTTTGTGCCACGCAGAAAATACTTAAAACCAATTATGCATTCTACAGACGAATTATCGCGCATTGCTTCTCAAGTACGTAGAGACATTGTGCGCATGGTAGCAGCCGCCAATTCAGGACATCCTGGAGGTTCATTAGGCTGTGCCGATTATCTTACAGCCCTTTATTTTCAAATAATGAATCATAATTCTAAAACCTTTACGATGGATGGTAAGGATGAAGATTTATTTTTCTTATCCAACGGACATATTTCGCCTGTTTTTTATAGCATTTTAGCACGCTCTGGATATTTTTCGTTGGAAGAATTGGGCACTTTTAGAAGAATAAACGGTCGCTTGCAAGGTCATCCAACTACCCACGAAGGTTTACCTGGTGTGCGCATTGCATCAGGTTCTTTAGGGCAAGGTTTATCTGTTGCTATTGGTGCTGCTCAAACTAAAAAACTCAATAAAGATGCTGCTTTAGTTTACACATTACATGGTGATGGAGAACTTCAAGAAGGTCAAATTTGGGAAGCAGCTATGTACGCTTCGGCAAAGAAAATTGATAATTTAATTTCTACCATTGACTATAATGGCAAGCAAATTGATGGTGCAGTAGATGACGTTCTTTCTCTTGGTGATTTAAAAGCAAAATGGTTGGCTTTTGGTTGGGAAGTTTTAGAAATGAATGGCAACAACATGAACGATGTGATTTTAACCCTAAACAAAGCAAAATCTATGACTGGAAACGGAAAACCCATTATGATAATTATGAAAACAGAAATGGGTCAAGGTGTAGATTTTATGATGGGGACACACAAATGGCATGGCGTAGCTCCCAACGAAGAACAACTAAACACTGCTTTAAACCAATTGGAGGAAACGTTAGGTGATTACTAAAACCAACGTTATGAAACAATTTTCTACATTATTATTAGCCTTGTGCTTATCGTTTTCGCTTTTTGCACAAAAAACCGAAACCACACGCATACTCTTTATTTTCGATGGAAGTAATAGTATGAATGCACAATGGCAAACTACAAGCAAAATTGATATTGCCAAAAAACTCATGATGGAAACATTAGATTCTCTAAAAGGCATTCCAAATATTGAATTTGCCTTGAGAATGTATGGACATCAAACGCAAATTTTACCTAATCAACAAGATTGTAACGACACAAAACTAGAAGTACCATTTTCAGCTGGTGATGAAAATATTGATAAAATAAAATCGAAAATTAGAGGACTTACGCCTAAAGGAACTACACCTATTGCGCGTTCTTTGCAATACTCTGCCGATGATTTTCCAAGTGTAGGTGAAGGTGTAAGAAACGTTATTATTTTAATAACAGATGGCATTGAAGCGTGCGATGAAGACCCATGTGCAGTTGCACGCGCGTTAGCATCGAAAGGAATTACCTTAAAGCCATTTATTGTAGGCGTTGGACCAGGTGTAGATTTTGAACAACTAAAATGTATCGGAAACTTTTACGATGCCTCTACCGAAGATAGCTTTAAGAGTATTTTAAAAGTAGTTATAAGCCAAGCGATAAGCAACACTACTGTTCAAGTAAATTTAAACAATAGTAAAGGACAACCGTTAGAAACTAATGTGACTATGTCTTTCTATGACCAAAAATCGGAAAGATTGGTGTATAATTTTATTCATACATTAAACTACAAACGTTTGCCCGACACATTAAATATTGACCCTTTGAAAACCTATAAATTAGTAGTACACACCATTCCTGCAACGGTTAAAGAGAATATTAAATTAACTCCTGGCACACACAACATCATTGAACTAAACACTCCGCAAGGTTCGCTTAATTTAACGGCTATTGGAACAACCAACAACTATCCCGAAATTAGATGTTTAATAAAGGAAAAAAACTCTGAAAAAACACTTCACGTAATGAATTTAAACATGACCGACAAATTGATTGTTGGCTCCTACGATTTAGAGTTTTTAACGCTTCCACGCATTTACAAAAAGGATGTTACAATTGAACAAAGTAAAACCACCGATATTAAAATTGCTCAACCCGGTTCATTAAATTTAAAAATAATGCAACGTGGCTATGGCGCTATTTTCTACACAGAAAATGGTGTTGACGAATGGGTTTGTAATTTAGAATTTGACAAACAAATTCAATTTTATAATTTACAACCCGGAAAATATAAAATTGTTTACCGAAACGAACGCTACAATTCATCGGCATATACCATTGAGAAAAGTTTTAAAATTATTTCAGGACAATTTGTAGAACTATCCATTTAATTACAAATTAGTAATTACGAATTAAAAAATAACTTATAACCAATAACTCATAACTAAATAATGAAAGATTACCCAGTACTTGGAAAAAAAGACACCCGCTCTGGTTTTGGAGACGGACTTTTGGAAGTAGGAAAACAAAATGAAAATGTAGTTGCGCTTTGTGCTGACCTTACAGGTTCACTAAAGATGGATGCTTTTCAAAAAACATTTCCCGAAAGATTTTTTCAAGTAGGCATTGCAGAAGCCAATATGATGGGCATTGCCGCAGGAATGACCATTGGTGGAAAAATTCCATTTACTGGAACGTTTGCCAATTTTTCTACAAGCCGTGTTTACGATCAAGTTCGCCAATCAATAGCATATTCACATAAAAACGTGAAAATTTGTGCATCACACGCAGGACTAACTTTAGGTGAGGATGGTGCTACACATCAAGTTTTAGAAGATATTGGCATGATGAAAATGTTGCCTGGTATGGTGGTCATCAATCCTTGCGATTACAACCAAACAAAAGCCGCAACCATTGCCATCTCAAAATATTACGGACCAGTTTATTTACGCTTTGGTCGTCCTTCAGTGCCCATTTTTATTTCAGAAGATATGCCTTTTGAAATTGGCAAAGCCATTACGCTTCAAGAAGGAAAAGACGTTACTATTTTTGCCACAGGTCATCTAGTTTGGAAATCTTTGGAAGCTGCAAAAATTTTACAAGAAAAAGGAATTTCTGCTGAAGTAATAAATATTCATACTATAAAACCATTAGACGAAAAAGCAGTGATAGCATCTGCTAAAAAAACACGTTGCGTGGTTACTGCCGAAGAACATCAACGCGCAGGTGGCTTAGGTGAAAGCATTGCATCTGTTTTGTCTCAACATTTGCCAACACCACAAGAATATGTTGCCGTAAACGACACCTTTGGTGAAAGCGGCACACCCGATGAGTTGATGGTAAAATACGGTTTGGATACTAAAAACATTGTTTCTGCCGTTGAAAAGGTTATTTCGCGTAAATAATCAAAATCAATATTGACAAACAACTCAAAATACTTATTTTTTCTTTTTTTAGGAGTATTTATCCTTGTTATTAGCCCTACTCTACTTTCTGTGGGTATGTTTATGGATGGTATTATTTATGCCTCTATTGCTGAAAATTTGAGTAATGGTATTGGTTCAACTTGGGCAATGCAATTTACAGGAACAAGTGGTCCTTTCAATGGTCATCCGCCAATGGCAATGTACTTGGAAAGTTTTTTCTTCAAGTTATTCGGAAGTGCCATTTGGGTTGAAAAAATTTATAGCGTACTTACCATTATCATCACATCCATTATCTCTACAATCATTTTCAGAAAACTATATTCTTCTGATAAAAACAGCTACCCCATCGTATTGTTTTTTATGCTCACAATGCCTCTTATTTATTGGATTAGCATAAACAATCTTTTAGAAAATACCTTAGCTATTTTTAGCACACTTTCTATTTATTTTTTAATACAACACGAGAGAAATTTCATAGCAAACATGCTTATTGGCGGAGTTTTTATTTACTTAGCATTTCTTACAAAAGGCATCGTTGCGCTATTTCCTTTTGCTGTTCCTTTTTGGTTGGTTGTGTTTAGATACATTGAGTTTAAGAAGTTTTTATTTGCCTTAACATTTACCGTATTTGGATTTTCTTTAGTGGCAATATGTGTACATTTTATTGAACCTGAAAGCACAGAATTTTTTAGAAAGTATTTTCAAGAGCAAGTTGTAAATAGCATTCAGCAAGTATCAACAGTCAATAGTCGTTATCAAATTATCATAGATTATTTAGCCGAAATTGCCATTGGTTTTACCATCATTGGTTGGATGATTTTCTATACAAAAACGAAGGTTAATCAAGATAAATTAAAAAGAGCTTCATTTTTTGTGGCTATTTCTCTTTCGGGCGTAATTCCGATGATGATTTCAATGAAGCAAAGTGGTTTTTACATCTATCCTATTTTGCCAATTACTGCCATAGCAATGGCAATTTTAGCGGAACCATATTTTGTAAAATATTTAGAAAAAATCTACGCGTTTAACTATTTAAAACATCTCAGTTTCTCGGTTTTAATACTCGCTATTGCGTTTAGTTTATTTTTTAAAAATTCTATTCACAGAGATAAAGAATTGATAGAAGATGTAAACAAAATAAGTCAACTTTTAGGTGATAAAACATTTGTAAATATTGGTCTTGAAATAAATATGGACTATTCTACACACTGCTATTTTTATAGACTTCACAAAAAGAGCATGGCAGTTTATACGGGTGATTCATTAAGAATGGTTAGAGCTACTGATGTTGCTGATAAACTAATCGTTTACAAAGGTCATCATTACGCTTTAATCAAAGAATAAAGCTACTTAAAAATAGATAATGTTGATGTTGCCTTTTTCTTTTCTCCTCTATAATTAATATAGTTAACAATTAAGAAATAAGTTCCTTCAGTTACATCTTCACCTTTCCATTCCAAATTATTTATATCATCTGAAGCAAAAACTATTTGTCCCCATCTATTATAAATTTTTAAGTCTATGTCTATTATTCCTTCTATTTGTGTAGGTTTAAAAACATCATTTTTGCCGTCATTGTTTGGTGTAAACACATTAGGAAATAAGAGCTTTTCACAATCATTTACTTCAACTTCGTAGGTAATGGTGCAATTATCTTTGGTGATATCTACAGAGTATTTCCCACTTTGAGTAACAGATATTTTAGATTCAATACTTCCTGTATTCCATTTGTACGTAGCATCAGGAGTTTCGGCACTTAAAATAATTGGTTGCAAAGAGCAAATTGTTGTATCTGCTGGTAAATAAACACTCTCAAAACTTATTAAACTAACTTTCAATGTGTCAAAAGCTACTCTTTTGCCGCAATCGTAGTAAGCATTAAGAATGTACTCGCCTTCTTCTGATATTTCAATACTTTCTGTTGTTTCTCCTGTTGACCAATCATAAAAATCAAACACATCGGGTAATTGATTTGAAATCTCAAAACTTGTGTTGCTACACATCAACGTGTCATTGCCTAAGTACAATTTTTTTTCAATAAATTCCTCACATATTCTGGTTGAAGTGACATTAATTGAAGAAACCGTTATAGGATAATTCTCGTGTTGAAATGTAAGCTTTGTGTAATTTACAGAAGGTGCAGAAAGAGAATACGTTTGAGGAGCAGAAAAATTGGAGAGAAGTAACGTATCGCATTCTATTTTGTAGTCTTCATCTAATTTTCCGTGAAAAATTACTGGTTCTGAAAAATCATCAGCAATAATGGTTCCCGTAATTATTGGTTTATCTTCAAAAGAGTGATTGACGTATTTAATAGTCATGTTAGAAAAAGAATTAATGCTTCCTATTGCACTTTCTTTTACAATATTTAAATCCTTATCAAACTCAACAATAACAGGGTAAATTTTTCCTGAAATATTTTTTGAAAACGTAGTTACAATATTTCCATTTGGTGTTAATTGTAAATCACCAGGTACACCATAGTAGCCCGTACGAACATAACCACCCAAAGCTATATCGCCATTTTTAGTATATTTAGCCAACATTATTTCATTACCTGTTGCGCTTGAAGATGTAGAAAAAACATAACCATCTTCAACTTCTGTAGGGTGAAAAAGATAACTACTGTTTAATAAATAACGTTTACTCCACTCAATATTAAAATTCGCATCTAACTTGGTAAGAATTCCCAAATGATTCATTAAACAACCACCATCCGAAGTACCTACATGACTAAACCACGAGTATGAAACATGAGCTAAGCTATTTATAGGACTGCCATTTTTATCAACTAACAACAAAACACTGTGTCCTTCAGGTAAGTGAGCATTAAACGAAAGAATAAAATTTCCCTGCGGAGTTTCTGAAATTACATAAGGAAAAAAAGCAATGCCCGTATCATTATAGCGATATTTTTTACTCCAAATAACATTTCCAAATGAATCTAATCGAGTAGCAGAAAAACCCGTGGTATTTGAATTTATATCAATCCTAGACAAAAAAATATATCCGCCATCAGAAATCTCTATGAATGAATTAAAGATATAGCTATAGTTATAATCAAATCCTTCTACTTCATATTTTTTACCCCACTCATAATCACCACAAGCAGAAAATTTATGAAAGGTTAAACTATCAGAAGAAAACAACACCCAACCATTATCAGAAGTAGAACGAATGGACACACTACCTCTTTTAGTAGTTTCATCTAAAACATCAATAAAGTTAGTTTGAGCAAATGGCTTACTCATTAAAAACAAAACAACCGATATAAGAAATAGTATTCTCAAATATTAATGTGTGTTTAGCAAATATAATACTTTACTTTTTAATACATTTGCGCTATGAAAACAACTTACCTGGATTTGATTGAGCAAAGTTTCGATTTTCCTCAAGCTGAATTTAAAATTTCGGAAGAGTTTGACTTAGAGTGGCACGGCATTCCAATCATTGACTTGGTAGAGGAATACGGTTCACCTTTAAGGCTAACGTATTTGCCAAAAATTTCTGAGCAAATTGAGCGTTCTAGAAGATTTTTTAATGTGGCTATGGCAAAAGTGGGCTACAAGGGTAAGTATGTTTATTGCTACTGCACCAAAAGTTCGCACTTTAAATTTGTAATTCAAGAAGCATTAAAAAATGACATCCATCTTGAAACATCATCTGCTTACGATATAGAAATCATTGAGCGTTTGCACAAAGAAGGCACGTTTGACAAAGACCGTTTCATTTTGTTTAATGGCTGTAAAAATCAACTTTACCTTAGAAAAATTGCAGGATTGATAAATCAAGGATTTTCAAATGCTACGCTTATTATAGACAATCTTTACGAGCTTGAGCGCATTGAAGAATTGGTAAAACAACCCTTCAACATTGGCTTACGCATTGCTGCCGAAGAAGACCCTCGTTTTGACTTTTATACCTCTCGACTAGGCATTGGCTACAAAGACATTGTGCCTTATTACAAAAACTACATTCAAGAAAACAAGCTTTACAACTTAAAACTTCTTCACTTTTTCATCAACACGGGTATTAACGACAACGCCTACTATTGGAACGAATTAAGCAAATGCGTAAAGGTGTATTGCGATTTAAAAAAAATCTGTCCTTCTTTAGATTCTTTAGATATTGGAGGTGGTCTGCCAATAAAAAATTCGTTGGCATTCAATTTCGACTATGAGTACATGATTGAAGAAATCATTTCTCACATCAAAGGAATTTGCGAAGAAGAAGGTGTTCAAGAACCTGATATTTTTACAGAATTTGGCTCATTTACCGTTGGCGAAAGTGGCGCAATAATTTATTCTGTACTAAAACAAAAACGCCAAAACGACCGTGAGTTGTGGAACATGATTGACAGTTCGTTTATGACTACACTTCCCGATTCGTGGGCAATTAGCAAAAAGTTTATTCTATTGCCGATTAATAATTGGGACGAACAATACGAACGTGTATTTTTAGGCGGTATAACCTGCGATAGTGATGACTACTACAACTCAGAGCAGCACTCCAACGCTATTTACATGCCTAAATACAGAAAAAATCGCATGCAATATTTGGGGTTTTTTAATACAGGTGCTTATCAAGAAAGTTTGGGTGGATATGGTGGTGTGCAACATTGCTTAACGCCACAGCCAAAGCATATACTAATTAACAGAGACGAAAACGATAATCTAATTACAGAGCTATTTGCCGAAGAACAATCTGCCGATCAAATGCTCAAAATTTTAGGATACTAATTCAATTGAGAATTAAGAATTATGAATGTAGAATTAAAAAGTATTAATTAACCTTAAACTTTAAACCTTCAACATTAAACCTTAAACTCCTCATAGTTTGGTCAAATATTTGCTTATATGTACTTTAGTGAACTTTTAAAACTAAGACACATGAGAATTTTATCACTTTTTGTTTTTCTTTCGACATCAGTTTATGTGTTTGCACAAGAAAAGCTTTCTAACGAACTAATCTGGAATAGCAACACCTTTCAAACCGACTACGTTTGGGGCATCAATTCCATGAACGATGGTGAACACTATACCACATTGGATGTTGAAGACCAAGAAGCTGTTATTAATCAGTACTCCTATTCTAACTATGGTAAAAAAGTAAACACGATTGTTACCTCATCCGATTTGAAAGATGAAAATGGCAAAAAAATAGCCATAGAAAGTTATTCCTTCAACCGCGATGAAAGCAAATTATTAATCGCCACCGAGGTAGAATCTATTTACCGGCATTCTTCAAAAGGCTATTATTACATCTACGATAGAGCAACTAAAACTACCATTCCATTAAGCGATAAAACCAAAGGAAAACAACGTTTGGCAGAAATTTCTCCTACTGGAGATAGAGTGGCTTTTGTACGAGACAATAATCTTTTTATCAAAAATTTAAACAACAACAAAGAAGTACAAGTAACCGATGATGGTGAATACAACAAAATAATCAATGGTGCTACCGATTGGGTTTATGAAGAAGAATTTGGCTTTGACAAAGGATTTCAATGGTCGCCAACTGGTCGCTACATCGCTTACTACAAGTTTGATGAAAGCCATGTAAAAGAATTTCAAATGGCCATGTACGGCACATTGTATCCTGAGCAATACAAGTTTAAATATCCAAAAGCAGGTGAAGATAATTCTGTAGTAACCATTCACGTTGCTGCTGTTGGTGAAGGCTATATGATGAGCTACCCTTTTCCTTTAGGTGACGACAAAGACATTTACGTGCCACGCATCAAATGGGCTGGAGAACAAGAACTATGTGTGTTTCGGATGAATCGTTGGCAAAATAAATTAGAACTGTTGGTGCAAAGTTATGCTGCGCCTTTTCCGCGTCAAGTTAAACCACTGCAAACAATTTATTCTGAAGAATCAAGAACCTATATTGACATAAACGATGATTTAACTTTTTTAAAAAATGAAAATGCTATCATCTACACAAGTGAAAAAAATGGTTTTAATCACATTTATAAAAAAGACATTACAACGGGTAAAGAAACTCAGTTAACACAAGGTAATTGGGAAGTTACAAAGGTTTATGGCGTAGATGAAAACGACTGGAAAATATACTACCAAGCAGCCGAATCAAGTCCTATAAATCGTGAAGTGTATAGCATTGATTTGAAAGGAAAAAACAAAATAAAACTGAGTAAAGAAATGGGCACTAACGATGCACAGTTTAGCAACAGTTTTAAGTATTACATCAATTTTTATTCAAATGCCAATACACCACCAAAAATTACGCTTCACAACAATCTTTTATTAAAAAGTGAAGTGTTAAAAGATAACGCCAAACTACAAGAACAACTAAAAAAATTCAGCCCTTCTCCTATTGAGTTTTTTAGCTTTAAAACGTCTGAAAATATTGAACTAAATGGCTACATGATTAAACCCAAAAACTTTGACGCCAACAAGAAATATCCTGTATTGATGTATGTTTATAATGGACCAGGCATAAACACGGTAAACAATAGTTGGGGTGGTTCGCGCAACTTATGGTTTCAGTACTTAGCGCAAGAAGGTTATGTAATAGTTTCGGTAGATGGACGTGGTACAGGTTACAGAGGCAGAGATTTCAAGCACGTTACCTATCGTCAATTAGGAAAATACGAAACCATTGACCAAATTGAAGCAGCGAAGTATTTAGGTAATTTATCGTTTGTAGATAAAAGCCGCATAGGTATTTTTGGTTGGAGTTATGGTGGTTACATGTCATCGTTGTGTATTACTAAAGGCGCAGACTACTTCAAAGCAGCCATTGCGGTGGCTCCTGTTACCAACTGGCGCTACTACGACAACATCTACACCGAGCGTTTTATGCGCAAACCACAAGACAATGGTGAGAATTACGACAGCAACTCACCCATCAATCATGTAGAAAAATTAAAAGGAAACTACTTGCTCATTCATGGTTCGGCAGATGACAACGTACATTACCAAAACACCATGGAAATGATTACTGCCCTTACCGAAGCAGGCAAGCAATTTGATTTGTTTATTTACCCCAACAAAAACCACGGCATTGGCGGACGCAAAACACGCATCCACCTTTACACCTTGATGACGAATTTTTTATTGGAAAATTTATAAATTAAACGTCATTACGAAGAATTGAAACGACTGAAGTAATCTCTTAGATTGCTTTGCTTCACTCGCAATGACGAAAATAGAATGAGGTGAAAAAAATCTACAAATCCCTCTTCTTAATCACCCAATACGAACCAAAGGAAAATAGCAAGATGTAAGCTATTGATAAAACAACTGCATCGGTTGGTATAGAGTAATCAAACGTAATTCCTTGCGTAAGCATCTTGCCAGCATTCATGCGTGAAAACGGCTCGTGAATGAGGCGCTCTGCTACTTGAAGTGGCAAATATTTCGTAATTCCATCCAAATTAAAACTTTCTATTCGTGTCATGTTTTCTAAAATATACCACAAGAAAATAATGAAAAACGTAAATGCCGAACGCTTGATTAATACTGCCACAAAAAACGCCAACATCAAAAACAACATAATGCGCAAAAAGTAAGCACCCACATATTCAAACCCTGTAAACAGTGCATTGCCTTCGGTTGCTTTAAAGTGCATAAAGAAACTCACCGCGATAATAAACACGCACGACAACAGCACAGAAGCTACTATCATATAAATTTTAGAAAGCACAAATTCCTTTTTACTTAAACCGTCAATTAAATTTTGTTTCAGCGTTCCGTACTGGTATTCGCTTACCATAGACGATACAATAATTATCGCCAAAAACCATTTAAGCATGGTAGCCACATAGGTATTCATGTGCCATAAAAGTGGAGTGTCGAATAAACCTTGTTGAGCAAGGTCTATGGTCAATCCCAAAAATTCTATTTTAAAACTCGCTACTAAAGCAATGCACGAAAGAATAATGAAGTACGAAAGAATAAATGCCTTAAAAAGCATGCTTGCTCTCAGTTTCTGAATTTCTATGTTGAGTAGTCGTAACATCTTAGTTTTGTTTTACAAGTTCAAGGAATTGGTCTTCTAAATTGGGTTTCGATTTGTTGATGTGGCTCACCGAAATGCTTTTACCATGAAGGAATTTATTTAATTCTGATGCGCTTAGTTCATCGTTAAGTAAGGCAATGATTTTTCCTTCATCTTCTTTAATTTCGGCAATACCTTTATAGCCCGCTAATGCTTGTTTTAGCGAAGAGTGATCATCACTTTTCAATTCGATAAACCCAAAGCCCGAAGTCAGCTCATCTACCCTGCCGCTATACAGCATTTTCCCTTGGCGCATCACCAACACGTGCGAACATACTTTCTCAACTTCATCCAATAAATGGCTGGCTAAAATTACCGTAGTGCCATTGCTGGCAATATGTCTGATGATTTTTCTAATCTCGATAATTCCTTCAGGGTCTAAACCGTTGGTGGGTTCGTCTAAAATGATTACTTCAGGATTTGCCAACAACGCAGAAGCAATAGCCAAGCGTTGTTTCATCCCCAATGAATAGGTTTTGAATTTGCTATATCTCCGTTCGTGCAAACCAACCAATTTCAACACGTCATCAATTCTATCTTTAGAGGTTTGCTTTATTTCACAAATCAACGATAGGTTTTGAATGGCACTCATGTACGGATAAAAATTAGGTCGTTCTATAATGGCGCCAATCTTTTTAAGCTGCTGGTGCGAGTTGCCCTCACCAAACCAACTCCAACTGCCACCTGTAGGATTTACTACTTGTAGCAACATACCCAACGTGGTAGATTTTCCGCTACCATTAGGACCTAAAATACCAAACACATCGCCTTTGTTTACGGTAAACGATAAGTTGTTTACAGCAGTTAAATTTCCAAAGCGCTTGGTAATGGACGATACTTCTAAAACTGTTGACATAAGCTAAATTTTGTTAAGCTAATGTATAAATTAATGTCCCACTAAAAAAAGCAAAAAGGATAAACGGAAAGATAAATGGATGTTTGGAACAAATAGGTTTGTTATATTTGCTCTATACTTATAAATAATCATGAGCACCATCCTTTTTGAACAAATAGGCAACGTAGCAAAATTAACGCTCAACCGCCCCGAAAAATTTAACAGCTTTAACCGTGAAATGGCGTTGGAGCTACAACAGCAGTTAGACAGATGCGCCACTGACGATAGCATTAGAGCCATTTTACTTACCGCACAAGGCAAAGCATTTTGCGCAGGACAAGATTTAGGCGAGGCCGTTGAAGACAATGGCTTAACCATTACCCGCATTGTAGAAGAACACTACAACCCCATTATTTTAAAATTAAGACAGATTGAAAAACCAATCATCGCTGCTGTAAATGGCGTGGCTGCTGGTGCTGGTGCAAGTATTGCTTTAGCGTGTGATATTTGTGTGGCTACCGCATCCGCATCGTTTGTGCAAGCGTTTAGTAAAATTGGTTTAATCCCCGATAGCGCTGGAACCTTCTTTTTACCTCGTTTGGTGGGCATTCACAGAGCTGCTGCATTAATGATGACTGGCGAAAAAGTAATGGCAAAAGATGCCGTTGAGATGAATATGATTTACAAAGTATTTTCTGATGAAACGTTTGCGGAAGAAAGCATGAAACTTGCCACCATGCTCAGCGAAATGCCTACCTTCGGTTTAGGTATGACGAAAAAACTTTTAAACGAATCGTACAGCAATACTTTAGAGCAACAACTTACTCGCGAAGGCATCATCCAAACCGATTGCGCCAACAGCGAAGATTTTAAAGAAGGCGTTAGTGCTTTTCTTGAAAAAAGACAACCAAATTTTATAGGAAAATAAAACACACCCCTACCCCTCTCAAGAGGAGAATTAATAAAAACTGAAATGAACATTCAACATTCAACATTCAACATTCAAACAGTCGGCATCATCGGTAGTGGAAGCATGGGCAGTGGCATTGCGCAAGTAGCAGCTACATTTGGACACGAAGTAATTTTATTCGATACCAATCAAGTAGCACTTAAAAAAGCAGAAGCATCTTACCATAAAGTTTTTGATAAACTGGTTGAAAAAGGAAAATACACCGCAGAACAGAAGTCAGAAATTTTAGGAAGAATTCGCTATTCCAATTCCATGAACGACTTTGCGAATTGCGGATTGATTATCGAAGCGATTATAGAAAATTTGGATGTGAAAAAATCCGTGTTTTCGCAGTTAGAAAGTATCGTAAAAGACGATTGCATTTTAGCGTCCAATACGTCTTCTTTATCTATTGCATCTATTGCTTCGGCTTGTAAAAAAGCAGACAGAGTGATTGGTATTCATTTCTTCAACCCTGCGCCATTAATGCCATTGGTGGAGATTATTCCTGCTATTCAAACATCAGAAGAAACATTAAAAACGTCCAAAGCAATTATTGATTCTTGGAAAAAAATTACGGTAGTTACAAAAGACACGCCTGGCTTTATCGTCAATCGTGTGGCGCGTCCGTTTTATGGCGAAGCATTAAGAATTTATGAAGAAGGCATTGCCGATTTTGCTACTATTGATTGGGCTATGAAGCACTTTGGCAACTTTAAAATGGGTCCGTTTGAGTTGATGGATTTTATTGGCAATGATGTAAACTATGCGGTTACCGAATCGGTGTTTACAAGCTTTTATTTCGACCCACGTTATCGACCATCGTTAACGCAAAAGCGCCACAGCGAAGCAGGTTGGTACGGACGCAAAACAGGTAAAGGATATTACAACTATGCGGAGGGCACTACCCTACCCGAACCTGCTAGAGATGAAAATTTAGGACATCATATTTTTTGGAGAATTTTGGTGATGTTGATTAACGAAGCAGCCGATGCGTTGTACCTAAACATTGCCTCTCGCGATGACATTGATTTAGCCATGACCAACGGTGTAAACTACCCCAAAGGTTTGCTAAAATGGGCTGATGAATTAGGCATTGCTACTTGCGTAAATGCATTGGAACGTTTACAACAAGAATACCAAGAAGACCGCTACAGATGTAGCCCATTACTAAGAAAAATGGCTTCGGAAAATAAGACGTTTTATTAGCCTCACCTAACCTCCCCGAAGGGGAAGTATTAATAATCAAAATAAAAATAGATGTCAAAAAGCATACACGTTACAAAAAAGAACTTTAAAGATTTGACTAAAAAAGAAATTGATGAGCAAGCTATTGACCCTCATTCAGATTTAACTCTATGGAGTAAAAAATCTAAAATAAAAAAGGAAGTCAAGAAAAGTAGAAAAAAAGATTAAATCCTTGTGCGTAGGGAAGGTCAAAATGGCGCGAACTTTTAAATTTTGGGTAGCAAAATAAAAGTTAGCATTTTGACTTGATTTTTTTGGTACTTTTTTGGTCAAGCAAAAAAGTACATGTAAAAGAAAAAGATCCTGAAACGAGTTCAGGATGACGATTTAGATTTCGTAATATGGTTTCAGTTCACTACGCTTTCTAAAGGGGAATTAAAATAATTCATCATTCTAAATTCTAAATTCGTAATTGAATCTACCTTCTTCTACCCCAACGCATTTTACCACCAGAAGCATTTGGATTTTCCATTTTGTTTAACTTGTAAAATAAGCTAAACATAAAATAGCGCGCTAAGTTGTTGGTAGATTCTTGCTGGATATAGTTCAAATCGGCATAGCGGCTGAAGCCAATATTTTGATTGAAAATATCAAACGCGGATAAGCGCATTTCTAGGCGATTTGCAGGCATAAAAAATCTTGAAACGTAAGCGTGTAATAATGGAATAACTTGATCATCGGCAAAGGCATCACCAGAATAAACATTATAGTCAAATGTAGTGTTAAACGTCCATTTTTCTAAATCAACATCTATGCTGGTAAAGTAAACTGTGGTAAAGAATTTTTGGTCGAAATTGGAGTTAAGTTGATACTTTGAAATGGTTTGGCTAAACTCTACACCAAACATAATATCTACCAAATCTTTTTTACTATTTTCAATTGAAAAATCTACACCAACATTATATCTATCTACAAAATCTTGCTTGTTGTTTACAAACACAATGCTATTGGTGTAGCCATTGTTGGTAGAAACATTAAACTTCGCTTTCATGAATTTTAATGGTGCGCCAAACGATATGTATGAGCTAATGTTTAAATCGTAGTCTACGTTTACAGGTTTTGAAATTCTGACATAAGTTAAAGAGTCAATTTCTGTTGAATTGGTTATTCTATTTTTGGTATATCTAGCATTTAAGTTGGCATAAAAATTTGTTCCCGAAAACTGGCTGAACGACAAATAATGTATGTACATCGAATGTGTGTAAGCAGCCGTCAGGCTATCGTTACCCAAATATAAATTAAGCGGATTGGTGTTATTTCGAACTGGTTGGAGTTGTGTGATTGACGGCTCATCAACAGAGGTTCGATAACGCATCATTAAATTTTTTGATGAGGTAATGTTGTAACGCAGATTTGCTCTTGGTAATATATTTTGAAATTCTACCGTAACTGGCAATGTGTCGTTTACTAAACCATTTAACGAAGATTGTTGTCCATCTACACCAAGTGTTAGGTTGTATTTCGTTCTAACTTGACGGAAACTCAATCCTAATCTATCGTACACGTAATCGTTGGTGTAGTTATTGCTTAGCATCGTGTTTGGCACTAACTCACCATTTGGCTGAACGTCTATAAATTCATTAATAGATTCGTAATTGTTGTTTCTGTGCGCAAAGCTACCTTCTATAAATCGCTTTTTGCCTATGGGTTCGGTGTGGGTTACTTTTCCATCGTAGTTTAAGCTTTTTTGAATTTGACTTTGATCTTGGTTTAACTCAAAATCATAAGAAAAATTAGGATTATAATTATAGAACGTGTTAATTGAAAATAAATCAAGCGGACGATTATTATCTGAACTTGATAGAGAGCCGTTAATAGTGGTTACTCTACCCACTTTTTTGAAGCGATAACTATACAATAAATTACCATTATAGCTAAGATTATCGCTCACAGAATTGTAATTGGTTTCTGATTCGTTTTGAATTAAGTTGGACGTGTTGTTAGTGTAAGATGTACTCAAACTCTCAATATTTCCTTCGTTATACTTAAAGTTACCACGAAATCTGAAATTGTGTGTGGTGTCTATTTTATGGTCGAAACGCAAGTTAGCATTGTGCGCACCAAAAATAGTTTTTCTTTTGGTATTTGAACCTGACGTAAATGAACCTTCATCAAAAAAGTTTTCTGTAAAGACATCTTGAGTTAGTTCATTTTCATAGATACTATAAAAATAGCTTGATATAAGTCGCGTTCCTTTTTTGAAATCGTAGTTTAGATTTAAACCCCCTGCGGCTGTTTCAGATAAACCAGAAGTGCCGCTAAAGCTAACAGGAACGGACAAATCGGCACCATTCATTTCCCACATATTGCCATCAAAATTGCTAAAACCACCTATAAAACCTACGTAATCATCAAAAGAAAAACCTTGTTTGTTGACGTTGTTTAACTGCCCTAAAAATGCAATTTGTGCTTTATCTGTAAACTTACTTATGTTGGCTTTAAGTTCGTATCTGTCAAAATCTGATGCATTGCCTGTGTCGTTGTATCCATAACCTGCCATTACATTGCCAAATGCACCTATTTTGGCTTCATCTTTCAACTCAATGTTTATGGTCTTTGCAGTTTCACCATCATCAATTCCACTCAACTCAGATTGGTCTGATTGTCGGTTATACACCTGTACTTTTTTCACGGTTCCTGCTGGTAAATTTTTAGTTGCCATTTTAGGGTCATCTCCAAAAAATTCTTTTCCATTTACCAAAACTTTATCAACGTTTTCGCCTTGTGCTTTTATGTTTCCGTCTTTATCCACTTCAACACCTGGAAGTTTTTTAAGCAAGTCTTCCGTCATGTCGTTTTCTTTTACTTTAAAGGCTGCTGCGTTGTATTCTACGGTGTCATTTTTAATGATAATAGGAATGACTTCTGCTTCTACAGTAAGCTCTTCAAGCTCGCTATTGTCTTTCATGTTAATGGTTCTAACCGTAATTTGTTTTACATCTCCATCAGCAGAAACGTTTTCGTAGTATGTTTTAAATCCGACAAAAGAGCATTGGATAATGTGTTCGCCTTTTGGTACAGACTTAAATTCGTAAGTACCATCGGTATTTGTTGTAACGAATTGTGTTAGGGTAGAATCTGATTTTGTTAACAAAAACACAGAGGCGCTTGGTAACGGCTGTCCATCGCTATCTTTTATTTCTCCTCTTAAGGAATATTGCTGCGCATAAGCCGATGAAGCAAAAAAAAGTAGAGAAAAAGCTATTAAAATTTTATTCATCTGTGTTGCCGATTAAAATCTATCTACCACCGCCCCACTGACCGCTTTCGCGCATTTCTTTCATCTTTTCTGTAACTATGGTTGTGTATTCTTCACGAGTTACTTCTTTTCCTTTTTTGGGTTGCTCAATTTCTTTTGGTTCAACTTCTCTGAAGGTTATTTTATCAGCTATTATTGTCATTTTACCACTGCCTCTTCTGCCGCCATTATAAGGTACTTCTACTTTTAAAATCATTCCAGGTAAGCCACCACTCATGGATGGTCCGTTAGGAATTGGAATTTGAGTAGTAAACCAAACGGTAACTTCAATAGAATCTTTCATTGTCGTTGCTTTCATGCACTGATAACCTAATACCATATCGGTAGATGGTTTTATTTTCCATTTGGTTGTATCGGTAAGTTTTTCTTTAATGAGAAAAACTTTATCCATGAAATCTTGTTTTTCAATTCTAATGCTGTCTTTAAAATTCTTGTACGTCTGAACGTCTTTATTGAACCACATCATCCACCACTGACCACCTTCAGGGTCAACCGCTGCATCCAAATTTTCGAAATTTTTATAGATAGATTCGGTTTCGTTAAAAACGAGTATCGTTTCTTTTACCAATGAATCAGGCATACCTGTCATGTATTGCTTATATTCTTCGGGAACTTCAAATTTTGTAATTTCCTTGTAACGAATTTCTCCTTGATTGTTTTGAGCAAAAACAAACAATGGTAGAGCAAAAATCAAAGTAAAAATCTTTTTCATGATTGATAAATTTTAAGTAAAAGTATAGTAATTATTGGGCACAACTACTAAAAATATGCCAATTTATGTTAAACGGAAGTAAACTAATGATGAGTGGTTATTCTGCTAATATTTCATTGACGTTTTTATTTGATGGCAGCGCCTATTTCGTCCATCTAAGCTAACAAAAAAGTAAAAAATTAATAATTCAGATAAGTATTGTACAAGGTTTGTAAAAATGCTTTTGATTGTTTTAATCCTAATGACGTAGAATCTCCTTTAATCATTTGTTTATTGGCAAAAGAATAAATACACGTGTCATTTTTACTAATCCATCCTAACACCTCTTCATTTGAATAATAGGCATATCCGTTGGAACTATTGATGGTGTTTTTACTAAATAAATAATGTTCGGAAGGGATGTTTAATAAAGATAGAAGAATGGCAGGAATGTCATGTTGAGAGGTTATAGTTTCTACTTTTTTTCCTTTTAAATGATTTGGTAATACCTCTCCAAAAATGAGTAATGGAATTTTTCTTGAGTGACTATAATTCATATTTCTTAGCAATGGCAGCCAATGACCATGGTCGGCAACCAATACAAACAAGGTGTTTGAAAACCAGTTGTCATTTTTAGACATCTCAAAAAACTGTCCTAAACATTTATCAGAATACCAAATGGCTGATTTGAATTCTTCCCGTTTGAATCCCTCTGGATCGCTTTTATTTGAAAATGGTGTGGCTATTGGAACTTGAAATGGTTCGTGAGAACTTAGTGTTAGTAAACATGATAAAAAAGGCTCTTTTTCTGATTTCAATCTTTCACTCATTTTACGGAAAACATATTCATCATGTGCTCCCCATTTAGAGCTCATTTCATTTTTTTCAAAATCTTTTTTTTCAACGATTTTCTCAAATCCTTTGTTTAACAAATAAGATTTCATGTTGGCAAATTCCGTTTCACCGCCATAAAAAAATAATGTAGCATAATTTTTATCCTTCAAGTCAAGAGAAATGGCTGGCAGTTTCTGGCTTTTTTCGGGAGTAGAAATAATGGAATGTTTAGGCTGAGCAGGAAAACCGCTTAAAATAGAAACTAAACTCTGTTCTGTTCTATATCCACTGCTATAACAACTAGTAAATAAAAGTCCTTGTTTGGATAATTCGCTAAATGATGGGGTAACATTTTCTAAGCCACCCAATTCCTTAACTACATCTGCTGTCCAACTTTCAAGAATGATGAAAACAACATTGGGTGTTTTTAAATTTAATGTTGTTGTATCGGCACTTTTTTGTTTCAACTCGTTAAATAATTTTTCAGCTTCAGAATTATCCATAAATACAAATGGATTGCGGCTACTTTCAGCGTCAATTAAGCTATGTGTAAAATACCAAACCTGATTAGTCGCTATATGGTTGTTGATGGTGTGTAAGGAATAATATGCCGAACTTTCATTAATTGGGGCAAGTTGAAATCCTCCTCTAATAAGAAAAACTAATACAATTGGCATAGAACATATCGTTGCTATTTTCTTTTTTCCATTTTCAAATACATGCGAAAAATTAAAACACATCCGTTTAAACAACAAGAATAATAAAACACTTGATGTAATAATAACAAGAATAAAAATAACAATGTTCATAGTGCTTTCAGAAGCAAATGCCTCCTCTGGATATTTCAAATAATTGAATGCTCTATCGCCCACTAATGTGCCCCATTCACCATATAGTCTTATATTTCCGACAGCAAGAATTACACATAATATGATTAAAATAAAATTATAAATAAGGTTTGCAAGATGTAGCTGTTTTGACTTCGTAAATTGCTGCACAGACCATAAAACAAAAGACATAACAGCAAAATAAGAAATGGTAGAAAAATCTAATCGAAGGCCTGATACAAAAGAGAACATATTATGGGCAACACTTTTCTCTGGAATCGAGCTAAGATAAAACAGAAAAAAACATAGTCTTACTATGGTAAACAACAAAAACCAAAAGAAAAAATATCGTATAAAATAGCTTATTTTCATTTATTGTTTATATGGCCAAATTGGGTTTTGTTGTTGTAAGTTATTATAAAGACAAATATAACACTAAATAAGTAATGAATTTTTACACTACTTTTTTTACATTTGTTACCATAATTTAATAACGGGATGAACAAGCAAGAGATAAAAAGTGCGCTGATTGAGCTTCTATCTAATGAAGATTTTAATGCTGTGTCTGCAAAAATTGACCGCATTTCAAGTGATTTTATGCTGGACTATAAAGAAGAGCAAAAGAAAATTGAACGCCTTCAAATGGACATTGACAAAGAATTTGAAATTGATTTAGAAGAGAAAAAGCTAAACGATGAAATTATTGAAATTATCAATAGATATAAAGCCATTCGGAAAGAAATAAAACAACAAAAAACCAAACAAGAACAAGATAACTTAAAGCAAAAAGAGACTTTACTGAAAGAGTTTTCGGAACTTGTGAACAATGAAGAACATATCGGAAAAGCCATCTCTTCCATTCAAGAAATAAGAAAAAAGTGGAGCGACATTGGCAGTATTCCAAGAGAAAATTATCAAGATATACAAACCGAATATAGCCGCTTAAATGACCTTTTCACCTACAATATTCAAATATTTAAAGAACTAAAAGAACACGATTTAAAACGCAATTATTCCCTAAAAAATCAAGTAATATTTGAGCTTGCAAAACTTACCGATGAAAAAGACATCAAAAAGTTAGAACAAAATTATAGACAGCTACAAAATACGTGG
>JBKHVV010000004.1:0-52976 GCA_046569885.1 Bacteroidia bacterium | reverse complement strand
GTCTACACAATATCTAATGTTTGGTAATTTATCGCACGGAGAAAAAATTCCTGCGCGAATAGCAGCGGCATACACAAAGGGTTTAAACGTAGAGCCAACTTGTCGTCTAGCTTTTACGTGATCGTATTTAAAGTATTTGAAATTTGGTCCGCCAACCCATGCTTTTACTAAACCTGTGTGTGGGTCCATACTCATCAATCCCGCACGTAAAAAACCTTTGTAATAAATGATAGAATCCATTGGAGACATTACGGTGTCTTTTTCAAAACCTGGCGCTTTCCATGAAAACACACGCATTGGGCGTGGTGTGCGGAATAATTTTTCAATTTGTTTTTCTGTTCTTATTGGTTCGTTGTGCTCACAATAAGTGCAATGATAGTGCGGTTTTCCGTCAATGTCTTGTTCTTCTAAATATGCTTTTGGTCGTTCGCAATAGGTACAAACTTGACCAGTTAGCTTTTTGTAAAACTGAGAATTTTTCTTGGCGGTAACTAAAATTCCGTCAATTTGTTCTTGACCTAAATCGTTAGAAAATGGCGCATTTTTCCATAACTTATTGTTTTTGTGAAATGCTTCTTGCAAATAATATTTCAGATGTTCTTCTACTGCAAATTCAGCGTGACGCTGCATTCGAGAATCTATGCTTGTGTAAATTTTTAACCCATCAGAATAAATGTCGTAAGGTTTTCCATCGGGTTTTGTGTAAATGTATTCGCCATCTTTATTTTTTTGGCTCAATAATTTTTTTAGTTCCTGACGAAGCGTTTCTCTGAAATAAGGCGCTATTCCTTCCTGATGGTCAACTTTTGTATAACGAATGTTTAATGATAATTGCTTTAGTGAATCATATTCTTGCTCTGTGATATGACCATTTTTTTTCATCTGATACAACACTACATTTCTTCTATGTTGTGTGGTATCAGGTCTGCGCAAAGGATTAAAAATAGATGGATTTTTTGCCATGCCTACCAACATGGCGGCTTCTTCAATTTTTAGCGAATCGGGAATAGTACTAAAGTAAACTTGTGCCGCAGAATTTACCCCAACAGCCAAATTTAAAAAATCGAGCTGATTGAAATACATTGCCATGATTTCTTCTTTGGTATATTGCTTTTCAAGACGTGTAGCAATAATCCATTCTTTAAATTTTCGTTTTACCAAGCCCCACGTGGTAAGTTTTGTTCTTGGAAAAAGCAATTTTGCCAACTGCTGAGATAAGGTGCTTCCACCACCTGTATTTTTATCTCCTGTTACCACTCCTTTTGCAACTCTGCCAAGGGCTTGCAAATCTACTCCAGAATGATTTCTAAAACGCTCATCTTCGGTTGAAATAAGGGCATTCATTAAATGCGGTGAGAGCTCATGAAACTGTGCGGTGGTACGATTTTCTTTAAAGTATGTTCCAAGTAATTCTCCATCGGCTGTAAAAACGGTAGTAGCTAAATTGCTCTTTGGATTTTCTAATTGCTCCAGCGATGGCATATCATCATCGTTAGAAATAATAAGCATGAAAGAAATCAAAAAAAATGGTCCTAAAACAGATGCCCACATTAATCTAATGAGCCATTTTTTTCTCTTGCTTAACGGTGGTTTTACTTCTAGAGTTGGTATGTCGTTATTTTCTAATGCCATTGATTAAAAGTTCAACACAAATTTAACGGGATAATGTATTTTTAGTTGTAAAAACGGAATTAATTATTACAACCAAAATGTTAAAACACTGCATCGTTATTTTGAGGGCGCACACTATCGCAATCTATTCTGGTACTTAAGTTTTCGTAAGGAGCTTTAAAATCTCCTCTATTTAGCTTGATTTTTTTATCACCATAAACTTTTGAAATAAACTTACCCCAAATGGGTGCTGCCATTCGCGAACCTTGTCCGTAATAAGAATTGTTAAATCGAATACGCGGATTATCGCAACCAACCCAAACACCTGTTACTAAATCGGGAACAAAACCCATAAACCATCCGTCCGAATTGTTTTGTGTGGTTCCTGTTTTGCCAGCACATTCAAACCACAATCCTTTGCCAATAGACATTCCTGTTCCAAATACTTTTCCGTCAGATGGTCGTTTTGCTCCTTTCATGGTGCCTTTTAGCATTTTTAATACTTCGAAAGAGGTGTTAGCATCTAACACTTCTTTAACGGTTGTGTTTGCTTCGTATAAAATTTTACCATATCTATCTTCGATACGCAAAATGGAAACGGGTTTTACATACACGCCTTGATTGGCAAAAACCGTTTGTGCAGAGGTCATCTCCAAAACACTCATATCGCAAACACCAAGTCCGAGAGCTGGCACAGGTCGTATAGAATTATTTTTTATACTCATTGTTCTGAACATGTTTACAACCTGTTGGTTATTGCCACCTGTCATCTCAATAAGTTTCGTGGTAATGTTATTTTTTGAACCAGCTAAAGCGCAAAATACAGGTGTCATTTGTTCATCAAATTCATCGTTGGGACACCATGGACCTCTATTTGTTTCAATGCAATATTCAATGTTTGCAAACTCTGTACAAGGGTCAACCAACCCATCACGAATGGCGGTTGCATACACAAATGGCTTAATGGTGCTTCCTACTTGACGTTTGGCAACGGTTGCATAATCGTATTTAAAGTTTCGATAGTTTGGTCCGCCAACCCATGCTTTTATAAATCCTGTTTGAGGTTCTATTGCCACCATGCCTACTCTCAAAACTTGTAATGTGTAGAGCAAAGAATCGTACGGACTCATTTTGGTGTGTTTCATGTAGCCTGGTGAGTTCCAGTCAAAAATTGTCATATTTACCGGCATTCGAAAACGATTCAAGATTTCTGAATTTGAAAGACCTTCTTCTTGATAAGTTGCAAAACGTGGAGATTTTTTTATTTCGTTCCAAATAAATCGCTCTGCATCTTGTTTACTTACATCTCTGGAATACGGGTAGTTTTTATTTTTTCTGATGTCTTTATCAAAAATGGTTTGCAACTCTTTCAAATGATTTTCGACTGCTTGCTCTGCGTGTTGTTGCATATTTTGATCAATGGTAGTGTATATTTTTAACCCATCTAACCTAACACTGTAGGTTGTGCCATCATCTTTTAAAACATTGTTGTCTTTTAAAAGACCTTCCACTTCATCTTTTAACCATGCCCTAAAATAAGGTGCCAATCCCGTGTTTTGAGATTCGGGTTTAAAATCAAGACCAAGTGAAAGTGGATGCAGAGAATCGTACTCTTGCTCGTTGATGTAATCATTCTTTTGCATTTGTTTTAGAACGATTTTTCTTCTTTGTAAAGTAACTTCAGGATTAGTTACTGGATTATAAATATTAGGATTTTTTGCCATTCCCACAAGGGTTGCGGCTTGTTGAATGTTTAACTTATCAGGTGTTGTGTTGAAATAAATTTTTGCAGCAGAATGAATCCCAACTCCGTTGTAAACAAAGTCAAATTTGTTGAGATACATCGTTATAATTTCTGTTTTGGTGTATTGTTTTTCAAGTCTTGCAGAGATGATCCATTCTCCAAATTTTTGACGCAAACGACCAAATTTTGTTTGAGGTGGTTCATGAAACATCATTTTTGCCAACTGCTGCGTAATGGTACTTCCACCACCTTTATTGCTAAACGTAAGAGCACCAAAAATAGCGCGCGCAATGGCATTTGCATCAATACCTGAATGGTTTTCAAATCGTTCGTCTTCTGTGGCGATAAGGGCATTTACAACATGAGGAGAAATTTGATGATACTCTACTTTAACTCTATTTTCTGTGTAAAATTTACCCAACACTTCGCCATCTATAGAGTAAATCATGGATGCTTCCATAGAGCGTGGATTTTCCAACTCATCGAATGATGGTAAATCGCTAAACGCAGCTACAATGAGCATTAAAATTATCAACGCAAAAGGCAATCCAAAGGTAATCCAGACAGCCCTGATGAGTTTTTCTGTTAATGTTAATTCTGCTTTATTTGATTTTTTCTTTTTGGGCATAGCACTCTAACGAAGTGAATGTATAGAAAGTTTTTGAGATAAGAAAAAACAAAAAGTTATTTCGCCTCCACAATCTTAAGACCGATGTCTGTGATGTCAAGTAAATTTTTATCACGCATGGCTTGAATAATGCTCATTTTGTAAGTTCCAGAAACAGGAACTGTGGTTGCTAGGTTGCTTTTAGGATTCTCCAATTGCGTTAATGAAGGTAAATCATCATCTGTTGAGATAACCATTAGCATTAGTGCCAACAAGGCAAATGGTGTTAAAATGGAAATCCAAAATAACCAAAGTATCTTTTTATAGGATTTTTTTTCTTCTCCTACTTTTGGTGTTTTATTGTTAGGTGTATGGCGTTTGTCTTCCATAAAAATTGAATGCGATTTACTTAACAAAGATACGCTTTGAACAAAACGGCCCAAATAAAATGTCTTCAATATTTATGAATAACAAATGGAGTTGGGCAAAATTTTTAAATACCTTTGATATAAATTCAATGAATCTTCTAAAAAATAGCTTATACTTCTTAGTGAGTTTTGTGTGCTTTTCTTGCGCTAATGAAAACACTATTGAAAATCTTAGCGAACAAAAAACAATCTCTAATAAAGACCTTGTTTTTCATAAAACTTATTACGTTAAAGATTCTGTAACAATTGAAAACTGTAGTATTACGTTTGTTGATACTTCGATTTTTATAATGGGTAAAAATGCAAAAATTGTTTTTAAGAACTGTGTTCTTTTGCAGCCTGAAAAAAAAGAATATTTTATTCATTTCAAGCCAAAAGAAAGTGCTGATTTTTGGGATAGACTTTATTTTTATGACTGTAACGTTATTCTAGAAAATGCAAAATTTGACGAAGGATTGATTTCATGCATTAACTCAACAGCATCATTAAAAAATATTGAACTTACAACAAAAAAAAACAGAATAAAAGACCAAAAATATCCGTTTATTCATCTAATAAAATCTGACGGAACTGTTGCTAATTGTCTTTTAGATAATTCTTTGAAAAAATGGAATGGCGAGGGTATTATTATAGAAAACGGCAGCGTTAGTATTCATAAAAATACGATAAATTATGTCCCCGATGGTATAGAATTAATTCGGTGTTCTAATTCCTTCATTAATGAGAATTACATCGCAAACTCATTCGATGATGGCATAGACATCAACGACTCAAAAAACATTATTATTAGTAACAACACTATTATTAATAGTAGAGATAAAGGAATAAGTATTGGCTCTCATTTTGATAGAAATAGAAAAAATGAAAAAATTATTATCAAAAACAATATTATAAAGAATTCTAAAATTGGAATAGCTATAAAAAACTCTTCTGAAGCGATTTTGAGCAATAACATTTTTGAGAACAACGAAACTGATTATGTAAAATGAAAAAATTATTTTTCTTGCTCTTTGGTTTATTAGTTTTGGTTCGATGTACAAATTACATTGACAACGACCTTTACGTTTTTAAAGGCAACTACAATTTATTTAACGAAAAAAATATTGAAGAATTATATCCTTTTGTTGAGCATGAAAATGATTCTATAGTTTGTCTTGTTCGAGCTTTAGTTGTTGATAGCACCGCCTTACTAAAAATAAAAAAAGATGTTGAATTAAAAATTTATTCCTCAGAAGCCCTTTTGTTTGAGCGCAAAAAAAATGATTTTTATTTTGAAAATTATTTAGCAAAAAACACCACCATTTTTTTGAAAATTTTTGATGGTTTTTACTATTATAAAATAAGCCTTGAAAAAAAATCTCAAGTGCTTGTTGCATTTTCGTCTGAAAACCCTGACGATGTAAATTTTATTAGTGACGTTTCGGATATTTCTAAATTAAGCCGCAACGACTTTGGCTTACCCCTAATTAAAATTAACACCCCGTTTCCAATTACAAATAAAGAAAAAACGGAATCTACAGTTACAATAAATGATAAATCGTTTCAAGCTAAAATAAAAATACGGGGAAAAACATCACAAAGCTTTCCAAAAAAACAATTTACCCTTGAGTTCGAGGCGCCCAATAAGTTTATTTCAAACAAAACAGACGCTGTTCTAAACGGCACATTTTCCGACAGAAGTTTAATTCGAAACGCCTTTGCTTACCAATTATCCTCAAAGATTGGATTACGCGCTCCAAAAACTTCCTTTTATAATGTTTCTATAAACAATGTGTATGAAGGAATTTATGCGTTAATGGACAAACCAACACCTTCCGAAAAGTTTAACCTCATTAAAATAGACGATAAAGTGACCTTTGGCACAAAAAATGAAAGCATAAAAGAGGAAGGAATGAAGCAAATACATTATGAGGTACTGAGCTTAAATGATGATTATTCGGCTGACAAAAGAATAATTGACGATATGGAACATCTTTGCTCGACAAATAAAATAGATAGCATTATTGACGTTTCTTCTTTCGCAAAATATTTTATCATAAACGAACTAACTAAAAACATAGATGCTTACAGAAAAAGTATTTATTTAACACACGACTTAGAGAACAAAAAACTTATTGCTGGTCCTGTTTGGGATTATGACTTATCGCTAGGATTGCCTAATTTTAATGATGGTTTTAACCCAGAAGGATTTGTCTATGATTATGAGCCCATGAAACCATGGATGGCTTTTTGGTGGAACGAGTTAATGAATAACCCTATCTTCAAAAAAGAACTCGTTTATGAATACCGCCAGCTTCGAAAAAAAGAGTTGTCTAATCAAGAAATTTTATCTTTTGTCGATTCGCTTTATACTCTAGTTCAAAAAGATGCTGAACTTAATTTCAAGCGTTGGGATGTGTTAGAAACAAAGGATTTTTGGCCTAATTATTATACGCCAAATTTTTACAAAAACGAAATTGAGTATATAAAAGAATGGCTTTTAAAAAGATTAGATTGGCTGGACAAACAATGGCTTATTTCGCCTCCACAATCTTAAGACCAATGTCTGTGATGTCAAGTAAATTTTTATCACGCATGGCTTGAATAATGCTCATTTTGTAAGTTCCAGAAACAGGAACTGTAGTGTGTTTGTAAATCAATTTTGATTCTACCATTGTGCCCGAAACCTCACCAAGCCATTTGCCCGAAGGGTACGCTAACAAATAGTTCATCGTGTCTAATGCCGATTTTCCGTTCGGAAATTCTGTGTAAACAAACATATACACGTTTGAATAATGGTAAGATGTTTCATTACGAACCGTCAACCAAAAATCAAATACTTTAGCGGTATCTTCAATGGTAAACTCAAAGTTTAGTGTGTCGTTAAATGTCCACCCAGAATTTGGCGTAGCTTGAAATTTTTGATAGACAATTTTCTCGTTGTTTTTACAAGAAAAAGCTACTGCTACAAGCAAAGTTATTATAACGACCTTTTTCAATCTTTTTTCGGTGGACGATTATTGTTGTTTTTATTGCGGTTTCGATTATTATTTCGATTAGCGTTAGGATTGGGTTTAGTTTGAGGTTTATTCTCTGAAGCATTTGGTTGTGCTTGCCCTTGTGTTTTTTTCTTATTGAAATTTCGTTTTTTCGATTTGTGTTTTTTAAATTTACTATCAAACCGCGTTAGGTCATCTTGAGCATCTACTTTTGAGTAATCTTCCACTTTTTCTACAATAACCTGTTCTGCAAAATCTTCCAAATCGGCAGGTTTTTCGCTATTTTTATTCATTGCAACAATTTCGTGTACGCGATCGATTTTCAAAGCCACAATTTTTCCAGGAATCAAACTATCTTCTTTTCGTACCATCTGAAACCACATAGTGTGCTTAAAAATATCTGTTTTAATGCAATACGCTCTTCCTTGTTCGGTAAACAAATCCGTTTTTGTATCAGGAAATCCCTTCAATGCTTCAACGTAAGCGTCTAATTCATAATTTAAACAGCATTTTAACTTACCACATTGTCCTGCTAATTTTTGTGGATTTAATGATAATTGCTGATAACGCGCTGCATTGGTAGAAACAGAGCGAAAATCTGTGAGCCATGTTGAACAACACAATTCACGTCCGCAAGAGCCAATACCACCCAAACGACCCGCCTCTTGGCGCGCGCCAATCTGTTTCATTTCTACTCGAATTTTAAAACTCTCTGCCATGCGCTTTATCAACTCTCTAAAATCTACGCGACCTTCAGCAGTATAGTAAAATATAGCTTTACTTCCATCACCCTGAAACTCTACATCGGTCAATTTCATATTGAGTTTTAGGGATAACGCCAACTTTCGTGTTTTGTGAAGCAACTCATATTCACCGCTTCTAACTTTTATCCATTTATCCAATTCTTCTTGCGAAGCTTTGCGATAAATCTTTTTTAAATCCGTTTCTTTTTCAGTTACGCCTTTGCGTTTAAGTTGTGTTTTCACCAACTCTCCGGTAAGAGAAACAATGCCTACATCATAACCAGAGGTTCCCTCTACCACTACGGTGTCTCCAATAAACAACGATATATTTTTATTGTTGTGGTAATAGGCTTTTCGCCCATTTTTGAAACGCACTTCTGCGGTTGAAAATGGTTTTTGACCAAAAGGTAATTGTATGTCTGAAAGCCAATCGAAAACTTCTAACTTGTTGCATCCGCCTGTTTTACAACTTCCGTTGTTATTACAGCCGGCAGGCACTCCGCTTCCACTATTATTTGAGCATGTTGCACATCCCATCGTTGTTTTGCCTTTTTTGTTTGAAGCGTAAAAATACGCATTGTTTTTTGATTTGAATAAAAAACAAAAAAGCCACTTGCGGTGAGTGGCTTTGAATTAATGCGAATAGTTTTATAAATCTATTTTGGCAAACTTATACTTTCCTCCCAAACCACCTTCACCATATAGTAAAACGCTATTGTTATTAAACCAACTTGTGCTATATGTTTTGATAACACAATCTTGTTCTTTAGTAGAACCGAACTGGCTCACAGTAATATTACCATCTTTAGAAATTTTTGCGACAAACATTTTAGAGTCTTTTAATGCAGAAAGTCCATAGTTTTTTTTCGAAAATTCTGAGTAAATAACATATAAACTTTCGCCATACAACAACGGCTTAAAGGATAGGCTTGAAAAATCTTCAGCATATTGTCTTTTTAAAATTTTTTGTGTCCATTCTGGAATACCTGAAGAGTTGAAAGACACTATTAGTATGTTGTTTACTCTAAAAACTGTAGAAATATAGTTTCCTTGGTTTTCCTGCTGTTTCCACGTTTGCTCTGCTAAAAAATAAAATCCTCCGTCTTTTCTTTGTATTATCTTTTCAGGCAAGTAGAAAAATTTGTCTTTAGCTTTAATGTCTGCTTTATCTAAATTTTCAGCTAATATCGCTTCCGCAGGGAAAGCTATTGTTTTTTGTGAAATTTTGTCAACACTATTAGATGAAAATACAACCGAATATGCGCCCGAAAGTGTTAATTTTTGATTATCCGAGAGTAATCCTAAACAAACAACATTTTTATCAGTAGCGTATATAGATGTTTCTCTAATGAAATTATTATCACCAAGATGGATTGTTCTTTCTATTGGAGTATCTCTACTTTTTAAAAAGGATATAACCTTATACTCATATCTCATTTTTTGATCTTTAGACCTGTTCGCATAAAGAGACAAAAAATGATTTCCCCTTTCGTCATTATCCTTAAACGTTTGATATAAATAATGGACATCTCCATTGTTCGAGACAACAGAATTAATTGATAAATAAAGAGAGTCGCTTAAGAAATTTGTTTCCTTATCATACATCCAATAAGGTGTAAAATCTTGATTAAATACCGTAAAACTGAAGTTTTTAACCAAACTATTGTTGTTGAGCAATGTATAGTGTAGATGAATTTTAGTGCTGTCTGGCGAAAAATTAACTCCTGTTGATAATGTATTATATTTATTAGATTCTTCATAGCTAATCTCTGCTATTTTTTTAATGTCGTTGTTTTGCTCTAACGTTTCTTTATTGAATGTTTCAGAAAAAAGATAATGTTTTTTATCGTTTTGATTTTGATATGAACTTATCAAATAAATTTTGTCATTTAGCATAAACAACTCTATAAAACTTCTTTCTTTTCCATCAATTTCAAGATTAATTTCTGTTTCTTTACTAATTCTCAATTCTTCATTTACCAAACAAATTCTATAATTTTTTGTAGATCCAACAGCAGAGGGAGAAACGGCAGAATAAGGCATTAAATATCCGATTGTTCCTTTTTGAGAATATCCTATTGGCTTAAAATCAAAAAAAGAAGTTTTTAATCCTTTTTTATATTGTTCTCCAAACGAAATATTTTTATATGATTTCTCTTGAGCAGTAAAGACGCTAATAATAAATACTGCACATGCAATTGAAAATAATTTTTTCATGTTTATTTAAGTTTTTTATTCAAAACAAATATCCTAATTTTAAGTAAGATTGTAATAAAATAACGTCAAAATCCATATCGGGGTCAAACACATATTCTCCTCTGCCTAAAGAAACTTGTGTTCTTAACCCTAAAGAAAAACCTAAGTCAACTTTAAAATGGTCTCCCATCAAGTATTGCCTTCCTAATCCTGTTAAAAAATCGCTTGTTTTTACGTGTTTTAAGTATCTGCTGTAGTACTGAACATGAATGTAGGGGTGGTAAAATCCCTTTTTGGGATAAAACCTTACCTGACCAGAAAATGCATAACCCATGCCTTCTCCAACGTATCCTTTATAATCTCTTAAATTGTATAGTAAGTAATGATTATAACCATCTAGCAAGGAACCGAAACCTACTTCCCACGAAAGTCTTTGTTTAAAATAATGCTCAATGAATATCGGTACTTCTCGATGAAAGAATGGTTCAATATTTGTTTTTATAGCAAACTTTGATTTATCTCTTTCTTTATCATCAAAATATTTGGATACATCATCTTGTGCTAAGCTTGAACAAGATGAAATTACGAAGAAGAAGATTAATATTTTATGATTAAAGTTCACCTACAAATCAAATTTAATACCTTGCGCCAAAGGAAGCGTGCTGCCCCAGTTAATGGTATTGGTTTGGCGTCTCATGTAAATTTTCCAAGCATCAGAGCCCGATTCGCGACCTCCGCCTGTTTCTTTTTCGCCACCAAAGGCACCACCAATTTCTGCGCCAGAAGTACCAATATTTACGTTGGCAATACCACAATCAGAACCTATGTGCGATAAGAATTCTTCTTGCTCACGTAGGTTGTTGGTCATTATAGCAGAAGACAATCCTTGCGGAACGGCATTTTGTATAGCAATGGCTTTAGACACATCGCCTTTGTATTTTATCAAATATAAAATGGGTGCAAACGTTTCGTGTTGAACGATACTCATTTCGTTTTTCGCTTCAACAATGGCAGGGCGGACGTAGCAACCGCTTTCGTAACCTTTACCTTTAAGCACTTCACCTTTTACCAAAATTTTTGCGCCTTCTTTTTCGGCTAGCTTAAGTGCTTTTTCGTACATCTTCACCGCATCTTTATCAATCAAAGGACCTACATGGTTCTTTTCGTCTAACGGATTACCAATTTTTAGTTGCTTATAGGCGTTTACCAATGCATTTTTTACATCACCGTAAATAGATTCGTGAATGATTAAACGCCTGGTAGACGTACAACGCTGGCCTGCTGTACCCACTGCGCCAAATACTGCTCCGGGCACTACCATTTTTAAATCGGCAGTTGGCGTAATGATGATGGCATTGTTGCCTCCTAATTCTAATAACGATCGGCCTAAACGTCTGCCTACGGCTTCGCCCACTGCTTTACCCATGCGGGTAGAACCGGTAGCAGATACCAACGGAATGCGCTCATCGTTACTCATTAATTTGCCTATTTCAGCATCGCCAATTACTAAGCAAGAAATACCATCGGGTAGTTTATTTTCTTTTAAAATTTTAGCGATAATTAGTTGGCAAGCGATGGCACATAAAGGCACTTTTTCTGATGGTTTCCAAATGCACACATCTCCACAAATCCACGCCAATGCTGTGTTCCATGCCCACACAGCTACTGGAAAGTTAAAGGCAGAAATAATGCCTACAATTCCCAGCGGATGGTATTGCTCGTACATGCGGTGCAAGGGGCGCTCCGAGTGCATAGTAAGACCATGTAACTGGCGTGATAGACCTACTGCAAAGTCGCAGATGTCAATCATTTCTTGTACTTCGCCCAAACCTTCTTGGTACGATTTGCCCATTTCGTAAGATACTAAAACGCCCAACGCTTCTTTTTTCTTACGCAACTCTTCTCCAAACTGACGCACCATTTCGCCACGCTTTGGAGCAGGCATCATACGCCACGCTTTAAACGCTTGTTGTGCTTTTAATATGCATGCCTCGTAGTCCGCTTCTGATGCGGAGTACACGGTGGCTATTTTTTTGCCATCAACAGGAGAATATGAGTGAATTTTTTCGCCTCTGGTGTGAAGCCAGTGTCCACCAATAGCGGCACCATCATTTTCGGCTTTGATGCCTAATTCTTTTAATACAGATTGAACGTCTTGTGTCATTGCGGTAATAGGTTAATTTTCGGCTGCAAAGGTAGAGAAGTTTGTTGAATGTTAAAGGTTAAAAATGTTGAAAGTTGATAATTGATTAACTACAGATTGCACATTTCAAATTGTAAGATTAAAGACTTACTCAATTCATCATTCTATTGTTCAATTATTCTTTAATTAAATTTTTTGACTTTGGACTTTAAGACTTTCGACTTTTTTACTCTTTAGTTACATCTTTCCTGAATTGTTGTCTGATTTTTTCTCTTCTGTTTTAGGTGCTTCTGGAGTGTCAAACAAAACCACCTTATTGGAAATAAATTTTACAATGGTTGGAAACGTATAGCTTACTATCAGTTGAGTAGTGGAATATTTTGCAGGAAATTCTTTTTTTGCTAACCCAGCGCTAATGACATTTCCATTAATGTCTACAATGGTAAAGTGTACGCGTACTACTCTGTCTAAATCTCCAGTTCCGTAATCGTAAGCAGATTTTGGTTCGTCTTTGATGTCTAACTGATTGATAAAAATAAAGCGTGTGGAGCCGTATTTTTCGTTCAAATATGCCAATAAATTAGGGTTGTGAATGGATGTGTTCATGAAATGTTCTACTTCTTCATCTTTCACTTCGGCAACGTGTTCTTCTTTTTTGGGCAGTACTTTTTCGATGAATTTTTTTGTTTTTTCAAAATCTTTAACCATCGTTTCTTCAGCAGGAGTGGGTTCGTATTTGTAGCCAATATTGTAGTAGGTGTATTTCAAATCAGCATACACTTCTCCACTGTCTGCCAACAATATTTGAGATGTACCAAGTTTCGAAAACTCTTGTTGCAATTCTTTCACTAAAGCTCTGCGAAACGTTTCACGAATCTGAACGTAAGTTGCGCCTGTTCGTTGAGCAATGTCTCTATCGGCAGTTGAAATATAGAGCTTTGGTTCGTTAGGAATTATAAGATAGCTATGCTTTACTTCTTCTTGTGCTAATGACAAAAAACTCAAAAGAAAAAAAGAAAAAAATAGGTGAAGTCGTTGCATTTTAGTTGGATTGATTTTAATCAAAATTAAAGCAACACAGGCAAGAAAAAATCTTGCATTGAAATAGTTTTTAAACGTAAAATGTTGATGTTACTTGAAGAAAATTCTAAAAATGTCGTTACCATTAGCGAAAATGAGCAGCGCGAAAAGTAGTATCATTCCTATTAGTTGTGCCTTTTCTAAAACTTTTTCATTGGGTTTTCTGCGCGTAATCATTTCGTACAGCAAAAACATCACGTGACCACCATCTAATGCAGGAATGGGAAGAATATTCATAACAGCTAAAATTAGCGACAAAAACGCAGTCATCACCCAAAAAGAGTGCCAGTCCCAAACGGGTGCAAACAAAGAACCTATAGTTGCAAATCCTCCTAATTGTTTCGCCCCATCTTTTGAAAATAAATGCTTGAGAGAAAAAACATATCCTGCTAATTTTCTTCGAGCAAAATCAAATCCTGCAGGGATGGCGCTAAATACATTGTAATCTTTGTGATTAATAGTGTAATAATTGCTCACACTAGGATCGTATGAAAATCCTATTTTGCCTAATGTATCAACATCAATCTTAAAACTAGCTTGTTCTCCTTTTCGGTAGATATGAAGTTCGACCGTTTCTCCTTTAAATTCTTGCAATGTTTCACTAAACTGATGTAAAAAGGGTGTTTGACGATCATTTACAGAGTATATGCTGTCGCCCTTCATTAGCCCCGCTCTACTTGCTGGTGTATTAGAAATCACAGAATCAATGACAACAGGAATTGGCACAGAAAATAGTGGTGTTCTTGCCGATACAATTAATTCATCAATATTTTCGGGAAGAACAATATCTGTAATTTTTCCATCTGCTTTTTGAATCGTCAACTCTCTTGCCCCAAAAAACATTATTTCTTCATTCAGCCAATTAATATCTTTTGGTTTTTCTCCATTTAAGGCAATTACATTATCTCCATCTTTTAAATCAATATTGTCTGCCTTTATATTTATAGCCAACCCATTCTTTAGGTTTTCTGTTGGCAACTGGTCGCTACCCCACACAAACATTACCATAATGTATATGGCAAACCCCAAAAGAATATTAACAATAACCCCACCCAACATAATAATCAAGCGTTGCCAAGCCGGCTTAGAGCGAAATTCCCAAGGTTGTGGTTCTTGTTTTAGTTGCTCTTTATCCATGCTTTCGTCCACCATTCCAGCAATTTTTACATAACCGCCCAAAGGCAACCAGCCAATACCATATTCTGTTTCGCCACGTTTTATTTTGAATAGAGAAAACCACGGGTCGAAAAACAAATAAAATTTCTCAACCTTAGTTTTGAATAGTTTGGCAGG
Organism: Bacteroidia bacterium; assembly: GCA_046569885.1. Classification (GTDB taxonomy): domain Bacteria; phylum Bacteroidota; class Bacteroidia; order Flavobacteriales_D; family Parvicellaceae; genus JBKHVV01. The sequence goes on along the minus strand of JBKHVV010000004.1, from coordinate 38,153 downwards.
GATAAAATGCCCCAACTCGTGCAACACAATAAGTATTGACAAGCTTAAGAGAAACTGCGCTGCTTTGATTAAAATTTCTTCCATAATCGAAAAACGGATGCAAAGATGCTACTAATGAACGGGAATTGCAATTTTAAAATGCGAATAATCGTTAAAAGTTTTTTTGTTTGATAAAAAATAATAAATTTGCAATACAACGTGCTTAATAAAAGCATTGTAAAAGAAAAAATATAATTAGCGTTTGCTAAACGACCTGTAAGCGAAAGTCGAAATTTCAAATCCACAGGGAAGTATAAGCATAACGCTCACGCATAGCGTGGGCGTTGCTTTACTTTGTGGATAGGGCTTCGACTCCCTCGCTTACGAGTAACTGCAACTGTTCCTCGCTAGTTTTTTATGTTAACCACCTGCGGAGCAGAGGTGAAAAAACAAAAAAAACCAAAATGAAAGTAAAAAAATTAATGGTAATGTCCTTAACCATAGCAATGGTAGGATTTTACGGCTGTCAAAAAGAACAGCTAAGAGAAAATGTTGATTCTAACGCAGAACAACCTATTACAAAAACCACCGAAGAGGGTGACCCAACAAATGCTGAAGAGTTGCCAGACAACCCTGAAGAATGTAGCACTGAGGGAGTAACCGTAAAAAATGGAATGCTCCATTTTGAAAGTATGGCTGCTTTTGAAAAAGTAGTTGGTACTTTAGTAAACCAACCCGAACAAGCATTAGATGCTTGGGAAAGAAAATTGGGTTTTACCTCTTTAAGAACCCATAACGACATTTTACAGCAAAACCCACATGTTGATGATGCCGACATGGATTCAAGAAGAATTCCTGATTTATGTTTTGAATCTCTTTTAAACAGAGGTGGTCGTTTTAGAATAGATGAAAAGATTTATGAAGTAGATATGCCAAAAGAAGTCTTAAACATTAGAAATCTTAGAAACGAAATAATAGAAGTGAGACCCATCGAAACTAAATCTTCTTCTGCTGGTTGTGCTGCAAACAATTCACAATGGATTTGTTCCTTGGAGTTAAATGGGGGAAATAATAAAATTCAAGGCAAACGTTGGTATATTTGGGTGCCAGGAGTTTATGTTGCAATTGGTATTAACACAACCTATTATAGAAAAAACTCTTGGGGCAACTGGAAAGATGAAAAAGCCCCTAAAATTTGGTTCTACTTTGGAGAAAAGCAACGTCTAGTTTTTTACACGGGTGGCGCATGGAGAACTATTAATGGTCCAAAAATAAAGAGCAAGGATAATAACAACAATGTACATTATCATTTTTGGTTAGAAGCTGGTATAGGCGTACAATCAATATGTGTTTGTGAATATGGTGGTGCAATGCACTACACTTATGATATTATGGTAGATTGTCATAGCCCCATATTTAAAGGATGTTAATATCAATAAATAAACCCTTAAAGCAAGTGCTAATATTAGCACTTGCTTCTTTTTTTGTCTCTAAAAAAATAGATGCGCAAATTACATATTATGACTCGTCTTGGTTCAATGATAAAAAACTATCCTTGGGCGCTTCTTTTATTACACTGGGCATTTTTGCTGAATATAATTTCAAAAAAACACAAACTATACGGCTATTGTTAGACGGAAATCCTCATTTTTCTTCACTAGCAACTTCAGGGGGAAAAAGAGAAAATAGCCTAGTTTGGAACCCACATATCATAGCAGACTATCGCTATTATTATAATATCGAAAGAAGAAAGCGTTTAGAAAAAAATATTAGCTATTTTTCTGGGAACTATCTCGGAATAACCACTCAAGTTCTGCTTGTCCCAAGAAATAGAGTAATTGTATCAGATGTTTTTGCTGCAGTTCAATATCGTTATCACTATACTGGTTTACAATATGGTATTCAGCGTGCGTTTGGTAAAGCAAAAAAATGGTTTGTAGATTTCAATGTTGGTGTTGGATGGAGATTTTACACTAAAGACGCTCCCTACAGCCCAATTGGAATATGGGGCTATGCAGGTTTAGGAAGAAGAATAGATTAAAAAACTATATAATATGCGAGTTATTGCGCTTTTGGTTTTAATAATTTTACAGACACATTTTAAACTTTATTCACAAACTAAAAATGACTCTGTTTCTTTTCCAGAAAAATATGCAATAAGAGCTAATTTGATGGGGCTGGGACTTTCAGCAGAATATAATTTTTACAAAAATTTTACTATCCACAACCAAGTGGGAATACGGTGGCACCTAAGTTTTAGAGATAACTATCAAAAGCTTGTGATTCCTCTCTTCCCAATGTACACTGGACAGATAAAGTGGTATTACAATATTGAAAGGAGACTGGAGAAAAATAAAAATATCAATTATTTTTCTGGAAACTATCTTTCTGTGCAAAGCCGAGTTAGTTTAGGTCCTAGGGTAGTAACTATATCCGCCCCAAATTTGTCTGCTGCCTATTATGTCCAAAATTACATAGGACTACAATATGGTTTACAGCGCTCTTTCTCTAAATCAAAGCGATGGTTTTGGGATTTTAATATTGGTTATGGTTTATACTTTTATCCAGATAGTTATCCTGACTCAAAAATTTCCCATGGTCCAGATGTTTATCTTGGAATAGGCTTAAGAATATAACCATAGTTTATTTGCGCAAAAGTTTTACTTTTGAGATATAATCTGAAAATTAAGAGCATGGAATCGAAAGCACCAAAGCCAATGGGCTTGTATCCTTATACACGCAGAGCCGGAAATTTATTGTTTTTATCGGGTGTTGGTCCGCGTGCGGCACAATCGGGCAGCGAAGAAGCAAACATTCCTGGTTTGAAGTACGATAACAATGGCAACTACGAAGTCTTCGATTTTGAAGCACAATGTCGTTCGGTATTTGACAACGTGCGCACTATTTTAGAAGAAAACGGAGCAAAATGGGAAGATTTGGTAGATGTAACGGTATTTTTAACCGACATGAAGCGCGATTTTAAAACCTACAACAACATTTACGCAGAATATTTTAAAACCGCCATGCCTTGTCGCACTACGGTTGAGGTAAATGCGCTGCCATCACCCATTGCTATTGAATTAAAGTGCATTGCCGTTATCAATGATTGACCCAAAAGATATTTGTATAGAAGATTATGACTATGCGCTTTCTGACGAAAAAATTGCGAAATTTCCTTTAGCACAACGTGACCAATCCAAGTTGTTGATTTACAAAAACGGCAACATTTCTGAAAGCATATACGCTAATATTGCAGCGCATTTGCCAAAAAATTCGTTTTTGATTTTTAACAACACCAAAGTGGTAAAAGCGCGTTTGCTGTTTAGAAAAGAAACAGGCGCACTCATCGAAATTTTTTGTCTTGAACCACTTGATTTTAATGGTGAGCCAACACAAGCTATGGCTAAAAAACAATCGGCAGAATGGACTTGCTTAGTGGGCAACGCCAAAAAATGGAAGGAAGGAAAAGTTGCGATAAAAAGCGATAGTGGTTTTGAAATTTATGCAGAAAAAATTACCAAACATAATGATGCCTTCCACATAAAATTTTCGTGGAATAATGACTACACATTTTCTGAAGTTTTGACTTATTTAGGCGAACTGCCTTTGCCACCTTACATGAATCGCAAAGCAGAAAAAAAAGATGAAGAAACCTATCAAACTGTGTATGCAAAACATGAAGGTTCTGTGGCCGCACCAACGGCTGGTTTGCATTTTACAGAAAATGTTTTACAATCGTTGAAGAATAAAAATCACGATTACGATTTTGTAACGCTTCATGTGGGTGCGGGCACTTTTAAGCCTGTGGATTCTGAAAAAATTGGCAACCACGATATGCATTTTGAGGTGATAGACGTATCTTTAGATTTCTTGAAAAATTTATTAGAAAAAATTCAACAAAGTCATCCCATAATTCCCGTTGGAACAACCTCTTTGCGAACCTTAGAAAGCTTATATTGGTTGGGTGTTAAAGCGATGAAAAAAGAATCATTTTCACATTTGTTACAATGGGAATGTTACGATTTGGAAAAAGAAACTATTTCTCCAGAAAACGCACTAACTTTTTTAATTAAAGCTCTTGAAAAAAATAAACAATCGAAACTATTTGCCAAAACACAATTAATGATTGCACCCAGCTATCAATTTAAAATTGCGAATGGAATCATTACTAATTTTCATCAACCAAAGTCAACTTTGTTAGTGCTTGTAAGCGCACTTATTGGCAATGATTGGAAAACCGTTTACAATTACGCTTTAGAAAATAATTTTCGCTTTTTGAGCTATGGAGATGGATGTTTGCTAATTAAGAGTTACGAATGATGAATTAAGAGTTAAATACCCCGATAACTTAATTTACTAATAACCTATACCTGTTTATCAAAACCTAATCCACGAAATGCCTACAGACACCAAGCTAATTTGTGTTCCTTTATTTTTTTCAAATACTGGCGTCAATGAATAATAGCCATAAAGTGCTATTTTATTCCATGCTAAGCGCACAGTTACACCGTATTGATAAATAAGCGTGTTGGGCAAGTCATACACTTTTATTTTTACATTACCATCTCTCCATTTGGTGTGGTCGTTTACCAAGATTCCTACTTTAAATCCTGGGTAAAAACGTAGTTTGTTTTTTCCATCCATGTTTCTGAAACGTAGCTCAAATGGCACATCTACATAGTTGAATGCAATTTTATTTTTGTAATAGTTTACACTATCCGATAGTTTTTCAAACGAAACAAAATCATTAATTCCCATACTATCTCTTAATGCAAATACGCCATTGTGATGCACGCTATGAGAGCTAAATCCTGCGCCAAACGCAATAGAAAAGCGACTTTTATTACCTAACGGCATATCTTTATACCAATAAGTTGAAATACCAAACGAAAAATTTCCTTGAGTAATTGTTGATGGTGCATTTAAAAAACGATTGGCGTAAAAATCTACCACAATTCTATCAAAACGCTCATGGCGCGTATCGTCTGCGGTGAGTTTTAGATTTTCTAAAAGACCTGTTTCTTGAGCGTTTGCATTTAACAAAAACAAGGAACAGATAAAATATAACACGCCCCTTACCCCTCTCAAGCGGGGAATTTTTAAGTGTGTGTTAGAGTCTTTCACTACTTCAAATTTTGTTGCCATTGCCAAGCGTTTTGCATTGCATCTTCAATAGTTAATTCTGTTTTCCAACCCAAAATATTGTTGGCTTTGGTGCAATCGGCATAGATGCCTTCTACATCGCCTGCTCTGCGTTTGCCAAAGGTGTACTTAATTTTTACTCCTGTTATAGTTTCAAATGCTTTTACCAACTCCAACACCGTGTGTCCTTTTCCTGTGCCTAAATTAAACACATCTAAAAAAGGTTTGGACGATTTCTCGATTAATTTTAAAGCAGCCACATGTGCTTTAGCTAAATCTACCACGTGGATAAAATCGCGAATGCACGTGCCATCGGCTGTGTTGTAATCGTTTCCGAAGATGGTCAATTTTTCACGGATGCCTGCTGCGGTTTGTGTAATGTAAGGTGCTAAATTACTGGGTGTGCCTAAAGGCAATTCGCCAATCAATCCGCTTGGGTGCGCACCAATGGGATTAAAGTATCGAAGTATTACCGATGAAACCGTAGGTTTTACACGTTGCAAAATATCTTCGCACAATTGCTTGGTGTGGCCATAAGGCGATTCTGCATTTTTAATGGGCGCTTGCTCTGTAACCGATATCGTATCTGGATTTCCATACACCGTGCACGATGATGAAAACACCATGTCTGTAACGCCAAATTGTTGCATTACTGCCAACAATACATTCAACGAATTAAGATTGTTGTAATAATATTTTATGGGTTGTTCTACCGATTCGTTAACGGCTTTGAATGCTGCAAAATGAATCACGCCTTGTATGTTTTCTTCTTGCTCAAATACAGAAATAACGTCTTGCAAATTGGTACAATCGTATTCATACGCTTTTACAGAAGCGCCTAAAATTTGCTCAATGCGCCCTAACACCGATGAATTGGAGTTAGAAAAATTATCAAGGATGATGGGTTCGTAGCCAGCATGGTATAGATCTACCACTGTGTGCGAACCGATAAAGCCCGCGCCACCTGTTACTAATATTTTTTTGCGTTGTGGCATTTTTTTCTCTTTTCGTCATCCTTTGTCATGTTGAGTGTAGCGAAACATCTCATGAGATTCTCCACTTTGTTCAGAATGACAAATGAACAAAGCCAAAGGTAAAGGTTTTGGGTTAAAGATTGTTTGAATTCTACTGCTGTTTTCAGAGATAATACTGTCAATTATTTTTTATTGCCAAATACGCCATCACGCCCATACCTGTTTTTAAGGCGTTTTCATCAACCATAAATGTTGGTGTGTGAAGCCCTGTAGAATCGGACGTTCCTAAACGATAAAAACACGCGGGAATAATTTGTGAGTAATAGGCAAAATCTTCGGCAGTCATGCGAAATTCTAAATCCACCACGTTTTCTTCGCCCAAAAATTCTTTAGCAGCATCAATGCATTTTTGAGTAGTGTCATCATCATTTACTAAAAACGGATAACCCACATCTATTTTTACATCACACTCTACACCCATTGCTCTAGCGGTATTCTCAGCAATTCTTTTAATGTGTTCATGTGCTTGTTTGCGCCATTCTTCATCAAAAGTTCTGAAGGTTCCTTCTACATATACTTCATTCGGAATGATGTTTGTTGCACCATTTGCGGTTACTTTTCCGAAGGACAGAACAGAGGGTATGTTGGGCTTAGCACAACGGCTCACCACTTGTTGCAACGCAACAATAATTTGTGCCATTGCCAACACAGGGTCTTTCAATTTGAATGGCAACGCAGCATGTCCACCTTTGCCTTTTATGGTTAAATAAATTTCATCGGTAGAAGCCATGTATTGTCCTTTTTTGAAGCCAACTTTACCTGCTTCTAACTCAGGATATACATGCTGTCCAAGAATAGTTATAGGTTTTGGATTTTCAAGCACACCTTCTTTAATCATGAGCGATGCACCACCAGGTAACACTTCTTCTGCTGGTTGAAAAATACATTTTATCGTACCTTCAAATTCATTTTTCAGTTCATTTAAAATTTTGATCGCACCCAACAATGATGAAGTGTGTACATCATGTCCGCACGCATGCATTACACCTTTATTTTTTGAAGCGAACGATAAGTCGTTTAATTCTTGAATGGGTAATGCGTCAATGTCTGCACGTAAAGCCACACACTTTTTATTAGGATTTTTTCCTTTTACATACGCTACAATGCCTGTTTTTACATGCCCTGAAGTAAATTCAATGTTCCACTCCGAAAGTTTTTTTTGAATGTATTTTGAGGTTTCAAATTCTTGAAAAGAGAGTTCGGGATGTTGATGTAAATGACGTCTTATTTCAACAATCTCTTGAAAATTTTGCTCGGCTAATTGTTTGATTTTTTCTATCATTCAAGAAAATGTTTAGAACCCGAAATAATCATTTTTATAGATACATATAGCATGATTAATCCAAAAATAAATTTCACTAAAAGCGGAGACATTTTTAAGGAAATTTTTGACCCAAAATGACTACCGATAACAAATGTAACAGCCATTACCATAGCATAGAGCATTAAATTTTTATCTAACTGCCCCGACTGATAATAGTTGTAAACCGCTAATACACCTAGTGGTGGCAACATTAGTGTTAAGCTCGTGGCTTGTGCTTGATGCTGTGTTAGCCCTAAAAAATAAATTAATGCTGGCACGATGATGATGCCTCCGCCTACACCTACAAAACCCGCAAGAACACCGGCAAACAAGCCAATCAGTACAAGAATTAGTATGGTAGTTGTGCTCATCCTATTTTAAAAATCTAAAGCCAAAGATAAATATCTTGCTTGAGTAACAATACCATCGTCAATTCCCCAAGCCCAATCTAAGCGAACGTGATAACCAAACAACTTACTTCTAATGCCAAAGCCATAGCCATATACCATTGGTTCTTGATTGTTTTGAATTTTTATTAAAATATTTTTTTCTTCCACAATTTTTACGTTGAAAGAATTGGTGTTGTCATAAGGATTAAAACCTGTCCAAGCTGTACCTGCATCTGCAAAACCAATGATTTGAAAATGATACAAAAACTCAGACTTAATAGGTGTTGCGGAAAGAGTTCTGAATAAAGGTAAGCGCAATTCAGAATTAAAAACAGCAAAATTGGAACCGTTGCGTGCGTTTTGCACAAAGCCTCTCATGGGTATTCCAATGGTTTGATAAACAAGATTGAAATTTTCAGGATGCGCTACATTTTTATCGTATTTCGGAAACAACCAATTTTCTACTCCGCCAATATAAAACAACATTTTATCTTGCTCCATAGATGCCGCAAACGACAAGCGATTTGCCCACACAATGTCTTTAACCAATTTTTGATGATGGCGCGCATCTATACCTACAATAATAGTTCTTTGATTTAGGTTTTTCACATCGTTGTATAATTCACCAAACAATTTAATTCGTGTTCCGAATCGTGTGTTTGTGCTCGGAGAATAGGAATTATTAAACACATACGATGCTCTTATAACTGCTTTATAATCCAATGCTGTAGGAATTTCTAATGTGATGTCTGGAAACAATAAATCACCTTGAATTTGACCTAATGTTGCTTGGCTTTGATGACGCAATCCAGCATCTAATTTTATTTCTGAAACAAATGACAATGGACGTGCCAACCATGATGTAAATTCATAAATGTGTGTTTTAGAATATAAATCTTGCGCATCTTTTAAAATAACATCTTTAATTGTAGTTCGGTAAATATTTACTCCTTTGTTGGTCGGCTTCTTTTTGTTCTCTGCTTTAAAGAAAACTTCATTGCTATCAAAATTAAACGGAAAGCGCACACCACCTTCATAAGCATAATCATCAAACACATCTTGCACGCGAACTTTAATTGTTGTGTTGAGTCCTGGATTGTAGTATCCGCGAGGGTTGTAATACTGATAAATAGGATTCATAAATCCATTATCCAGTTGCGAAACTACTTGAGAAATCATCATGTCTCTTTCATAAAATTGAGCTGATGAATAATCTAATTCTTCTTTTTTCTTTATTTGCTTGGTGGCTTGCTTTGGTTTGCTTTCAGATTCGTTTATAGTAACAATTTCTTTTTCGTACGTAATATTTTTATCATCTGTTTTTTTCGTTTCTTTTTTGTCTCCAATTTTTTTTATGTTTTCTGCATTTCTAAGTAAATTAAGATGTGCAGAATTGAGCAATTCTTCTTGCGTTAATGATTTATCTTCTGATTTTTTTGCAATGAAGAAACGTCCTTTATTAATCGTTTTCATACTAACAAAAAACTCTTCGTTGTTGAGCTGTTGATAATCCTTAATGCCAAACGGCAAATTAGAAATGGGCGTTACCACCGTAAAATATCTGTAATGAACGATGGTGTCAACGGCTTCAATCATGCTGTCTTTAAAAGCGAAATAGCGATTGAAAACTCCGTTGTTATCGGCAATAAAACTAACGTGTTTACCATACGCCAACGGATTAAGTTCATTCACTTTTGGCGTGTTGGTAATGGCTTCTATGTTTTCTCCCGTTTTAGAAATTTTAAACACATCATAACTAAACGTTGTGTTTCTATTCGAAGAAAATACTATCGTTTCACCATCATCTAAAAACGATGGGTTAAGGTCGGAATGAGCGTCTGCCGTGATGTTTACAACTGCGTTGCCTAAGGTAGTATAAACAAAAATATCGCTTTGTCCGTTGTATATTCCAGAAATAACCATTTGCTTTCCGTCAGGAGAATACGAAGCACTCACGACTTTTTCAATGTCGGGTAAAATGTTCTTTTCACTGTCGCCTTTAACATCTTCCAAGCGCATTATTACTTCCTCTTTGCGCTTATAAAAAATGGTGTAGGCTTCAGAATTTGGATGCCAAACAACCACAGGCGCAAAATCATTTTCTATCGAAATATATTTTCGTCCAACAGAAAACACTTTTTTATCCGATTTTTTTTGAAGATTCAATAATTCTACAAAACATTTTCCATGTTTTTTTACAACCATTAAAGCATAGTGTTTGTCGGAACTCAAAGCAAATTGCAACACATCGCTTCGCTTTGGAAGTTTTACATCCAATGCTTCGTATTTTATTTCATTTTTCACAAACGATTCGTTGCTGTAACGCTTGGTGTAATAGTTAAAAAAATCTTGATGGAGTTTGTTAATGTTTGAACCCAAAACGTAGGCAAAGCCTGGTTCAATGTTGGAACTTACACGCGTTAAATAAATAATATTCGGAATAACATTTTCGCCATACACATCGGCTATAAATTTCCACAAAGCGTGCCCAGCATACTTAGCTTCATTGCCTTTTAATCGGTTTAATTTTTTATAGTTTCCAGACAAAATTCCAATACGCGCATGATTATCCAACTCACTGTTCCATTCTTGTGCCAAGTAAGATTTTAGACCTTCTTTGTACCAATCGGGCATGTCTAAAAGCGCAGTGTTTCTCAACGCATCGCGCCAATTACCACCGAAAAAAATGTTGTTTAAAATAACTTGCGCCAACTGTTCATTTAAGCGAGTTACCATTTCTTTGTAATTGCCTGTTGAATAAATTACCGCTCTAAAACGTTCTACGGGAGCTTCACCGCCAATGTTGTTGTCGTTAGTTACTTTTTCGCCAACGTTGCTGTATAAATAATCTTCGTAAGAGGTAAACAAAATCACATCAACAGGATTGTCCAGTTTGGTGTCGAAATAGACTTCTAAACGTTTTAAAGAAGAATCGGTAGCGTGAACTAGCTGCTCTGCCAGTGTCTCACTTTCGTTATATCCATAAAAATGAACTCGAAAACGTTCGGCTTCAAAATTGCGCCATTCGTGGGTTTTGTACTGAGGTTTTCCAACAGAAAAATCTTGCGCTGTGCCATTATAAAATTGAGCCACTAAGGAAGGCGCAGCTAACAAAAACGAAAATAATGCTATGTAGAAATAATTTCTAAACATATCTTTGGAAACGTAAAGATACATAAATCTTCAACATTTCAGGCGGTTATGAGTTCAGTTAACATTAAAATTTTTACGTTCAACGATTTTTACGAAAACACGTATTTATTGTATAACGAGCAAGGTGAAGGGATTATTATTGACCCTGGTTGTTATTCGCGCCAAGAGCAACAAACATTGGCTAATTTTATTTCGGAAAATAATATAACGCCAAAACGCCTGTTGCTTACCCACAGCCATATTGACCATATATTGGGTGCAGATTTTGTGTGTAGAGCTTACGGACTAACTCCCGAAAACCACAGCGCAGATATAGAAACCTTTTTGCGTGTAAAAACTTATGCCCACGTGTATGGTTTTGATGGCTACACCGAAGCCACCGAACCCTCTGGAAAATTGCAACATGGCGACACCTTTACCTTTGGCGATGCCGAACTTGAACTACGCTACGTACCAGGACATGCGCCAGGACATTTAGTATTTATTAACCACACAGGCAAATACGTAATAAATGGCGACTGCTTGTTTGCTGGTAGCATAGGACGTACTGACTTGCCAGGTGGCAACCACGAGCAACTACTTAATGCCATACGTGAGCAATTATTTACACTTCCCGATAATTATACCGTGTATTGCGGCCACGGAACAGAAACCAGCATTGGCAGAGAGAAAGTGAGTAATCCGTTTTTAACGTAGTATTATTCTGAATATCTACCTATCTTCATCAATAATGAGATTAAAATTATCCCAAAACTCTTTATTGTAGGGTATATCAGTATCAAACTTAGTCATTTTTTGGGTTAATACTTTCGGATTTTCTGTGTCGATTTCCGTTACAAGTATCGTTGCTTTTGACTTTGTATGAAACCATTTCTTTTTATCAGGGATATAGTAATAATCAATTTGTTCGTCTTTAATTATATCTGGATAATACTTTCCTTGATAGAGCCTAAAAGTATGCGTTACATTACTGATAATTCTAATAGAGTCTTCCTTTTTTCTTACCCATGAATGGTCTAGATAATAATCATACTTTACTAAGGCATTGTCTTTTTCGTTAATGTATAAATGCCCTGACAAAGAATCGGGAGAACCCCAACCTGTGAAGTAGTTGTTCTTTTTATCACAATGAAATGAAATTTTATAAATATTTGACCCATCTGTTGGTATTATTTCCTCTAGTTTGTAGGTATATCCCATCATTCGCAGTGAGCTAAAAGGATTATCTACCGTTAAAACAAAATCATGCGCCCAATAAATCCAAATTTGATTATCGTACAATTCTGATTTTTTAGCAGTTGATCTAAATTGTAATAGTTCAAGATATTTATTACTTGTTATATGCCTCCATCCCGATTTTTTATATCCATCTTCATCATAAAGCGCAAGAATAGCTTCTTTTTTAAACACTGCACTATCGTTATCATTTAAATACTTTAGGTTGTAATATAAAGAAAGCCCATAAGGAGATTGCGGGTAGTTTTTGTCTATATCGTTTATGGCTTTTTTTACAATTTTTTTAGGAGAAAGGTCTTTGGCTATTACGGTAACTTCTTTAAGAATATTGTCTAAAGGACTTAAAAAAATAGTGTCAGAATTAGAAATTCTATTTTTTAGACTGAACACTTTTTTGCATAGCCAATAGTTTGTATTTGAATGGTGTCTGTTTTCAATTCTTTTGAGATTTTCAACTCAAAATAACCATCTTCATTAGAGGCAGTAGCAATAGAATTATTCTTTAACCCTACATAAGCATAAGCAATGGGCTCTTTTGTTTTGTTATCAATAAGAACGCCTTTAAATTTATTTGTAGAAAAGGTCGTTTGTATATTTTCAATTTTAGTTTCTTCAAAATCTAAGTCTGTTCGTTTTATCGCTGTTGAAGGGTACATTTCTTTTATGAAAAAAATACCATCAAACATTTTTTCCCAGTTCGCTTTAAAAGGGATATACCCTTCGGGTGATGCGTAAAATTTTTCTATATCTTTCAATCTTGATAAATCAACAAAGGCATAATAGTGTCCTTCATTGAATAAGTGTTTTTCAATACTTCCATCTGGTGCTTCATATACAGGTTTGTTTTTCCCATAATTATATATTCCCGAATAAGAAGAAAATGCTATTGAATAAACGTCTTCTTTTAGTTCTTTTGCTACATATTCGCCCATTACTACTGCTTGAGACATTTCTTTTATATCATAATCAGGCGATGATTGGTCTATGGAAATCTTGTCTAAATAATTTTTAGAAATAGTATCGTTTGTTTCTATTGTGTTCCAACTTTTGGCAAAGTGAAACGATGCGCCCCAACAAATAATTTTTCTGTTTGGGTATAATCTTTTTAAAAACAAAAGATTTTCTGCCATTGCTTTGTCTCTTGAGTTTTGAACTATTTCTGGCACATTGTTTATATAGTCCATTTCTAGTTGATGCTCAACAATTAAATTACTTAACAACCTACTCCAAAGGATTATTTTTTCATCAATTTTTGATTTAGGCAAACGATTAATTTTTTCAACCAATGTAGTGCACGTGTTTACAAAATTTAGAGAATCAGAAGAAGTGTAATTTTTAAAATCTCCACCACTTAATTCTTTTATAAAAATTTCTATCGGGATAAAAAACGTTTCGTCAAATTGAATGTTGTTTTCTGATAAAAAACGTTTTAAATCATTCATAAAAAATTCGGACATATAATCACTTCCGCTTTGTACATCAAAACCTTTAAGTTGTAGAGGAAAATCGGTATTTGCCACTTTCTTTACGTAATCCATAAGTGGTACAAATTCTTGGGAATCTGACCAAATTGAATAAACACTTTTATTAAAGGCGCTATAATGGTTTCCTCCGTTTTTTATTGCTTCATCTGTTTTCATTAAGCCATACATTTCACCTTCAAAAGCCAAAATATCAAAGCCCATTTCTTGATGAAGAAATTTTACTAATCGTGTTTTTGCCTCAAACGTAGCGCCATCCCCATGCGTTTGCTCTCCAAGCATCACAACAGAAGCATTCCCAATGCGTTCTTTTAGTATTTCTAAATCTGAAAAGTCATCATCGTCTGGCGAGATTGATTTTACACTAAATGTATGCTCTAAAATGGACTCAAACTGGGGAAAACAAACATTACAAATAATTAAAACAAGACATGTTGCAATAAATTTCATATCAAAATAAATCTTTCGTAAATATATCAAAAATAAACGCGAAACACCAAACACTAAACCCCAAACACCATTATATTTGCAAGGAATTTCAGAAATGAATTATGGCTAGTAGCAGAACAAAAATTATAGATATACAAAACCCGCAATTAATAGGAAAAGAGTTGTGTGTAAAGGGCTGGGCGCGTACGTTTCGTAGCAATCGTTTTATAGCGCTTAACGATGGTTCTACATTGAGCAACCTTCAAATTGTGGTGGATTTTGAAAACTATCCCGAAGCGTTGTTGAAAAAAATTACTACGGGCTCTGCGCTAAGTGTTTCGGGCACTTTGGTAGAATCTCAAGGGAAAGGACAAACGGTAGAATTGTTAGCCAAAACCATAGAAATTTTAGGCGAAGCCAACGCAGAAGAATACCCACTACAACCTAAAAAACACTCCTTAGAATTTTTACGTGAAAAAGCGCACTTGCGTTTTAGAACCAATACGTTTAGTGCCGTGTTTCGCGTGCGTCATCATTTGAGTTATGCCATTCACAAATTTTTTAACGATAAAGGATTTTTCTATTTGCACTCGCCTATTATTACGGGTTCTGATGCCGAAGGTGCAGGCGAAATGTTTCGTGTTACTACCTTAAATTTAGAAAATCCTCCAAAAAATGAAGATGGTTCTATCAACCTAAAAGAAGATTTTTTTGCTAAAGAAACTAACCTTACCGTTAGTGGTCAGTTAGAAGCAGAATTGGGAGCATTGGCATTGGGGCAAGTTTATACATTTGGACCAACCTTTCGTGCAGAAAATTCTAACACTACGCGCCACTTAGCAGAGTTTTGGATGATAGAGCCCGAAGTGGCTTTTAACGATTTATTCGACAACATGCAGCTAGGTGAAGAGTGCCTGAAATTTGTCATCAATTACGTACTTGAAAACTGCAAAGAAGATTTAGAATTTTTAGCTTCGCGCGAAAAAGAAGAAGACAACAGCAAACCACAAAACGAGCGCCAAACGATGAGTTTATTAGAGCGTTTAAACTTTGTAATAAACAATAATTTTCAGCGCATCACTTACACCGAAGCGATAGAAATTTTACAAAATTCTGCGCCTTACAAAAAGAAAAAATTCAAATTTCCTGTGGAGTGGGGAACCGATTTACAAAGCGAACACGAGCGTTATTTAGTAGAAAAACATTTTGAAAAACCAGTAATTCTATACAACTATCCTGCTGCATTTAAAGCATTTTACATGCGTAAAAATGATGATGAAAAAACCGTTGCTGCTATGGATGTTTTATTCCCTGGAATTGGCGAAATTATTGGCGGTTCACAACGCGAAGAGCGCTATGATGTGTTGCTAGAAAAATGCAAACAATTCAACATTCCCGAAGAACATATTTGGTGGTATTTAGAAACGCGAAAATTTGGTACTGTGCCACACAGTGGTTTTGGCTTGGGCTTTGAGCGTTTAGTGATGTTTGTAACCGGCATGAGTAACATCCGTGATGTGATTCCTTTCCCTCGCACACCCAAAAACGCAGAGTTTTAGTTAAAGAAAAAGGCACTTTGAAATGACAGAAAAAGATTTCATATTTGGCGCCAGAGCCGTTATCGAAGCGCTGAAAGCCGACAAAGAATTTAATAAAATTCTGATTGATAAAGGCGTGAAAAATGCTTTTTCGCAAGAAATTCGTTTTTTAGCACAAGAGCGAAACGTCAATGTTCAGTACGTTCCACAAGAAAAGTTGAATAGCATTTCTTGCAAAAATCACCAAGGATTTATTGCCTTCATTTCTCCGGTTACGTATCACAATTTGAGCGACATTATTTTCAAAACATTTGAAGAAGGCAAAATACCACTTGTGTTGGTGCTCGATAGAATTACCGATGTGCGCAACTTTGGTTCTATCACACGCTCGGCAGAATGTATGGGCGTTAATGCGGTTGTTGTGCCTACAAAAGGTGGTGCTATGATAAATGCCGATGCTATAAAAACCTCTGCGGGTGCGCTACATACCTTGCCTATTTGTCGAGAAGAAAATCTAAAGGAAACACTTAAATTCTTGTCCAATTCAGGGTTAAATATTGTTGCATGTACAGAGAAAACTAACCAAATGATTTATGACGTTGATTTTTCTGTACCAACTGCTATTGTTATGGGTAGCGAGGAAGATGGCATTTCTCCCGAGTATTTAAAATTGAGTAATGAAAAAGTTAAAATACCCATGTTGGGCGAAATTGAATCGTTGAATGTAGCGGTTTCTACAGGGATAATTTTGTATGAGGTAAACCGACAAAGGAATTTAGAATGATGAATTATGAGTTTTAAGATGATATGAAGAATAAAGCTAGTATATATGTTGTAATTGTTTTGGTTTTATTTATTGCTAGTGTAAAACTATATACAATATATCAATCAAAGCAGATAGAATCAGAAGAAGAAGTTCAGACTTTTGATTCCAAGATTTTAAAAGATTGTAGTTGGCTAATTGGTTTTTGGAGTAACGAAAGTGATAATCCGCGTTTGCAGTCGCATGAAATTTGGTGGATAAATGAGGAAGGAAATTTAGAAGGAAAAGAATTTTATGTGAAATTGTATTACGACACTACTAAATCAACGCAACATTTTATAATGCCAAATGATAAAGGTGAATACGAGCACATCGTTATTACTCAAGAAGATGAAAAAGCGATTTTTAAATTAACCGCTCAAGCGCAAGATTCTATGAAGTTTGAAAATCCTGCACATAAGTGGCCTCAAACCATCGTTTACAAAAAAATTACAACCGATTCAATGGTGATAACGCTGGACGGATTTGTGTTTGAAAATCAACGTACGCTTGATTTTAAAATGAGTCGTTACAATCCTAACGAATCATCAAAATATAAAAGACCCGAAAAAAATTAGTCATCGTGCCTTTGCTTAATGGCTTCTGAAAGAGGAATTTTTTTAATCTTACTGTCAATCCAAGAAGGGAAATCGAAATATTGAAGTATCACCTGCTCTTTGGGGTTCTTAAGTAGTTCATCAAGCTTGTCTTTAAACTCAATAAACGTATCTATTCTACTGCTTTCCGATTGATGCTTAGAGAGTTTTCTAAAGTATTTTAAAATCACTTGTTCCGATTGATATTCTTTCTCTAATTTTTTCAAATAACGGTTGGTTGATTTTAATAAATATTCAATCAATTCGTAATTCTGCAATTCAAAATGAATGACCAAATTGAAGAAACGGCTGAAGTTGTAAATGTCTTGTCGAAGCTTTTGTTCATTATCGTTCAATAAAATATTTACCCACTTCAACGCTTGGTTGTACTCTTGATTTCCGAAATAAACGTAAGCCAAGTTGTAGTAAAAAACAATGAGCTGCTCTTTGTTTATTTTATCGCCATACTTACTCATGCCTTCGGTAATTTCATCAGCAGTTTTTAGCGATTTTTTAAAATCACCACGCCTGTCGTTTATCAATAACTCTGCAATGTAACTCGCAGTAAAAATTTTTACTTCAGAGTCTGTATTGTCAAATCCTTTTTGCTTGATTAAATCGCGCATTTCTGCAATTAACGCTTCAGCTTCACCTAAATTTCCACTTTCAATGTAGCAATACAGCAAATTTTTAATCGCCCTGATGTAGCGTTTAGGTAGGTCTTCTTTTATTTTTGGATTGTCGTCAAGAATAGATTTTACTTTCAAAAATTTGATGTAACTTAAGTCATAATCGCGATTGGTGGCTGCGCACAAGCCTTGTATGTAGTAGCAAATGGAAGCCGCACGAACGGAAAGAGCGGTGTTTTTCCCTTTTATCAAAGGATGTTCAGCAATAGCATCTACTTCTTTTCGTTCACTTTCGTTTCTTGAAAAACCACCACTTCGGTACAAATAATTGATTTTAGAATACAACATTTGATACTCTGCTAAGTTGCGTAGTTTTTCAATTACTAGCCCTTCCTCTTCTAAAAGTTCATTGATGTTGGTGTCAAAATGCCCATGTTCAATAGCTTCTTCCAAAAGCTGTTTTTCCCAATTTATAAGTTCAAATAAGTAGTAAAATTTCTCATATTCATAAGCTGTTTTTTTTGCTCTGGCAATAAATTTTCCACATTCTTTGTAAAGCGCTTTGAAGAATAAAATTTCAATGTTCTTTATTTCTTGTCGGAGAATTGAGCTTACAGAACGGTCGGCATGAAAAGATCGCAAGCTCTTTAAAATTATTCGGTAAAGATGATTTTTTTCTGAAGGTAAATGCTTGATGAACGACTCTTTTTTAAAAGTTTGTTTTAAAGCCTTCTCATCGTATGCTTCTTGTTTTTCAATTTCGTCAAATAGTTTTAGATAATTTTTATCGCCTGCTTGTAAAGACGAACTCAACTTAAAAAATCGTTTTTCAGATTTTGTAAGTGATTTAATAAGGTCAAACAGCTCGGAAGATGATTTCATACAGTGCTTCGTCTAAAATTATAGACTAAAGATATAGAAATCCAATAATAAATCCAAAAAATACATTTCTAAAAAGATAAAATGTAAGATTCCTAACATTCTATTATCCGTTCAATTTTTACGCCTAGTTGTTTCAAATTGTCCCAAAATTGAGGATAAGACTTGCTTACCACTTGTGGATTTTTTATGTTTATTTCTTTTAAAATAAAAACAAGCGAAGCAAACGACATTGCCATTCTGTGGTCGTTGTAGGTGTTAATGCAATGATTTTTATCAGTTGGTTTGAAATCAATAATTTCAAGAGAATTGTCTGTTGTTGTAATAATTGCACCCAGCTTTTCTAATTCGTGTTTCATCGCTTCAATTCTATCTGTTTCTTTGATTCTTAAAGTATGTAGTCCGTTAAGTAAAGCTCTTTTTTGAAATCCAACAAAAGTACACGCTAATGTTTGTGCAATATCTGGAAAGTTGGTGAAATCAATCGCCCAATTATCGTCTGTTTTTAGAGGTTGAGAAGTTAGTTTTATACCATTCTTAATCGGTTTTGCATTCACTCCAAAAAGAGTGTACAATTCTTTTACGATAGAATCGGGCTGAAGACTGTTTTCATTTTTCAAACCGATTAATTCTAAACTAGAGCCGCTGCAAAACGACATCGCTTCAAACCAATAAGATGCCGAACTCCAATCAGATTCTACAGAGTAATTTTTTGCTGAATAATTCCCGTTTTTGATGATGATTTTATTGCCACTTTCTTCCACATTTATTCCAAAATGACGCATCATATTTAAAGTCATCAGCAAGTAGGGTTTTGATGTAAATTCTGAGGTGATGATAAGTGTTAATCCATTTTTGAGATAAGGCGCAATCATCGCTAAAGCTGATAGATACTGAGAACTTATATTTCCACGAATAGAAATTTCACTTCCACTTAAGTTTTTTCCTTTTATTTTTAGCGGAGGAAATCCTTCTTTTTCAAGATAAGAAATTTCTGCACCCAACGCTTTCAAAGCATCTACCAATAGTTTTATAGGTCGTTCATGCATACGCGGAGAACCTTTTAAAATCCTTTCTCCTTTTGTGATGCAAAAAAGAGCGGTTAAAAAGCGCATAGCAGTGCCCGCATGTTCAACATCAAACTCGTTTTTTGAGTCAATATTTTTCAGTGCTTCTTCAAGCACTTTGGTGTCGTCAGAGTTCGATAAATTTTCAATTTGAAAGTTGCTTTGAGATAAAAAACGAATGATTAAGACACGGTTACTTTCGCTTTTAGAACCAGAAAGAACCATGCGTTCGTTATATGTTTGCCCATTGTATGTAAGGCGATAAATCACTTTACAAAACGGTTATATTTAGCAATGGCTTCGCTTATTTGATGTTCGTTTATTTCACAATTAAATTCGGCTTTTCCAATGGCTGACAAAAGGGTGAAATTAAGATTACCATTGCTATTTTTCTTGTCTAACTTTACAAGTTCCAAAATTTCTGATTCTGTTTCGGAACTAATTTTAATCAGTGAAAAATTCTTTTTTAAAACGGATAAAATTTCTTCTTCCTCATCGCTCATCAAACCAATGTTTCTAGACAAACACGTTTCTACTGCCATGCCAATAGCAACGGCTTCTCCGTGCAATAGTTCATGGTCGGTTTCCAAAAAAATACTTTCTACAGCATGACCGATGGTGTGTCCGAAATTTAAAATTTTACGCACCCCACTTTCTTTAAAATCGGCTGATACAACGGCATTTTTTATTTTTATAGACGTCTCAATATGTTTTTCTATCTGCTTTTTATCAACGGATTTCAGCATCGCTAATTTTATCCAGTGCTTGGCATCGGCAATTAGTACGTGTTTTAGCATTTCTGCAAAACCCGATTTGAAATTTCGTTCATCTAACGTTTTTAAAAAATTAGGGTCGATGAATACCGCTTTTGGCGTGTTGAAAACACCTATATGATTTTTATAACCCTCAAAATCTATCCCTAATTTTCCACCAACCGAGGCATCTACTTGCGATAGTAGGGTAGTGGGCACTTGAATAAAATCTATACCTCGCATGTAGGTAGAAGCTACAAAGCCGCCCATGTCGCCAATTACACCACCGCCAAGATTTATCAAAAGACATTTTCTGTCGGCTCCAAGCTCTGTTAATGCCTCCCATATTTGGGCAGTCATTTCGAGGTTTTTGTTATCTTCGCCTGCAGGAATTTCAATAACGTTGGCTTTCTCTAACCCAGACACATTTTGCATCAGATAAGGAAAACAATGTTTTCGGGTATTTTCATCTGCCAAAATAGAAATAGCCGAGTATTTTGAAAGGTCTACACCCGACTGAAGAAACGTTTCGGAGACAGCGCCTACATAAACAGAGTAACTATTTGCTTTGATTACTGACAAATCTCATAATTATTTACAAGAACAAAATAACGGAAATAAATTATATTTGCTCCATTCTCACTCAAAATAAAAATGATGGCTTTAGATAATACAGAAATTGCTTTTAAACATAAGTCGGATAAACAGCTAAATAAAGCATATTGGTTGTTTAAATTGGTAGGAAGCCCTTTTATGGTTAAATTAGGAAAACTATTTACCACCATAGCGTTTAAATTACGTTTGCCCATAAAGGGAGTTGTTAAAAATACCATTTTTGAACAATTTTGTGGCGGTGAGTCTATTAAAGAATGTGAACACACGATTAATCTTCTTGGGAGTAGTAAAATAGGCACTATTTTAGATTATTCGGTAGAAGGAAAAGACGATGAAAAAGACTTTGAATCAACGTGTCAGCAAATTATCGAAACCATCAAAAAGGCAAAAAATAATCCAACCATTCCATTTAGTGTTTTTAAAACTACCGGAATTGCTAAAATGTCCATTCTTGAAAAAGCCAATAAAGGATTAGAACATTTAACTACGGAAGAACGTAAAAGTTTTGGCGACATACACAAGCGCGTGGAGCTTATTTGTAGAGCAGCCCACCAAGCGGATGTGCCTATATTTATTGATGCCGAAGAAAGCTGGATACAAAATCCTATTGATGATTTAGCTGAAGAAATGATGAAGTTATTTAACAAAGAAAAGCCCATAGTTTTTAATACCATTCAACTTTACAGAGTGGACAGGCTTGATTTTTTAAAAAAATCGTACCAAAAAGCTATCGAAGGCAATTATTTTTTAGGAGAAAAGTTGGTTAGAGGTGCTTACATGGAAAAAGAACGTGAACGAGCAAATGAGTTGGGCTATCCCGACCCAATTCACAAAACAAAAGAAGATACCGACCGAGATTATAATTTAGCTGTTGAATTTTGTGCAGAACACATAGAGCGTATTGCTTTTTGTGCCGGTACTCACAACGAGCAAAGCTCTTTGGTTTTAGCCAATAAGTTGAAAGAAAAAAACATGCCACTTAATCATCCAAATGCTTATTTCGCACAGCTTTTAGGCATGAGCGACCACATAAGCTTTAACTTAGCAGCAAACGGATTTAATGTGGCTAAATATGTCCCGTATGGCCCCGTTGAAGAAGTTTTGCCTTACCTAATAAGACGGGCGGAAGAAAACACTTCTGTTGCCGGACAGTCTGGAAGAGAATTGTCTCTCATCATTAAAGAGCGCGAACGCAGAATACGCGCGAAAAATTAATATTGCCGTTTGCTTGCCTTAGTTTAACTTTGTATAGTTTTTTTAAACTATGAGTAAAATTCCGATGATAAATAGAGAGTTGAGCTGGTTGGCGTTTAACGACCGCGTGCTGCAAGAAGCCAACGACCCCATTGTTCCGCTCATTGAACGCATTCGTTTTTTAGGAATTTACTCCAGCAATTTAGATGAATTTTATCGTGTGCGTGTAGCAGCCCTTAAGCGTCTTATTGCACTCAACAAGAAAAAAATGGAGGGTTATAAATTCTCTCCAAAAAAATTGTTGGATGAAATCAATCAAATAACCATTCAACAGCAGAAAAAATTTGAAATTGCGTATCAACGAATTTTAAAAGAGCTTGCAAAAAAAAATGTATTTCACATTGATGAAACACAACTAAATCTTGAACAACAGAAAGAAATTCGCAACTATTATGAATTTCAAGTTAAGCACGAAATAGTTCCGATAATTCTCAATAAAAAAAATAAATTTCCCCAAATTCGCGACAAAGCAATTTATTTGGCGGTTAAAATTACTACAGCGAAAAATGACGAACATTATGCTCTAATTGAAGTAACCAATAAAGTTTCGAGATTTAAGCTACTTGAAGAAAAAAATACGCGAAAAGTTATACTTTTAGACGACATCATACGCTTTAATTTATCGCGCATTTTCTCTATTTTTCCTCACAAAAAAATAGAAGCATATACGTTTAAAATTACCCGTGATGCTGAGTTGGATTTTGATGATGACATCAATTCCACTCTGCTAGAGAAAATGGAAAAAAGTATAAAAAAACGTAAATCAGGAAATCCTGTGCGCTTTGTGTATGATGAGAATATGCCTAAAGATTTGTTGCAGTTAATTACTAAAAGTCTTGGTCTCAAGTTAGGCGAAAACACCATTGCTGGTGGGCGTTACCACAACTTTAAAGATTTTGTAAAATTTCCTGATTTTGGTGTACCCGAAATGGTTTACAGAGTTATTCCACCGCTTGATCATCCTCAACTTCAAAATACCGACAACATTATTCGCGAAGTGTTAAAAAATGATATTTTACTTCACTACCCGTATCAAAAATTTGACTACATCATTGATCTTTTGCGAGAAGCAGCGATTGACCCAAAAGTTACGGAAATAAAAATCAATTTCTATCGTGTTGCAGGCAATTCAAAAGTGATGTCAACGCTTATAAATGCGGTAAATAATGGAAAAAAAGTTACGGTAGTAATTGAGCTTTTAGCACGTTTTGACGAAGAAAACAATATCTATTGGGCAAACAAATTAAAAGACAGCGGAGCCAAAATTATTTTTGGGTTACCTAATTTAAAAGTTCACAGCAAACTGCTTTTAATTACTCGTGTTAAAGACGGAAAACAACAACACATTGTGCACGTTGGTACAGGAAATTTTAATGAAGATACGGCAAAAATTTATTCCGATTTTTCATTATTGACTTCAAACAAAGATATTGCGACAGACGTTAATAAAGTGTTTGAATTGTTTGAAAACTCCATTTCTAGAAGAGTTTTTAAAGAACTTTTTGTATCTCCTTTAAATACACGAAGAAGATATGTTGAGCTAATAAACGATGAAATTAAAGCAGCCAAGAAAAAACATCGTGCAGAAATTTTGCTCAAGCTGAATAACCTTACCGATGAAAAAATGATTGAAAAATTGTATGAAGCAAGTCAAGCGGGAGTAAAAATTACGCTGTTAATTCGTGGCGTGTGTTGTTTGCTGCCAGGTGTAAAAGGCTTAAGCGAAAACATACAAGCGTATGCCCTTGTTGATAGATTTTTAGAACATTCTCGTGTGGCTATTTTTTACAACAAAGGCAAAGAACTGTATTTTATTTCATCGGCTGATTGGATGGAACGCAACCTTGACAGAAGGATTGAGGTAACCACGCCAATTTATGATAAAAATCACCAAAAAATAATTCGCGAAGTATTAGATATTCAACTAGGCGATAATCTTAAAACGCGCATTATTGATAGGTTTCAGAAAAATGATTATATGCACAACGATAAGCCAAAATATCGTTCACAAATTGCCACGTATGAGTATTTTCAGAACAAATTAAAAATGTTAGAAGGATAAAATTTTAGAAGATAGAAATTAGATGTTATAGAAAAGATTTTTTGACTTTCGACTTTTTGACGTTCAACTCTCAACATTTCCCTCTATTTTTCAACAAAGCAACTTATAGTCCAATGCAATCAATAAATTTGGCTTCGTAAATGATATACGGAGCGATAGATATTGGAACAAATGCAGCGCGTTTGTTAATTGGCGAAGTGGTTGACACGAAACCGTACAAAGAGATAAAAAAAATTTCGTACACACGCATTCCGTTGCGTTTAGGAATGGATGTTTTTGAAACTGGGCGCATATCAGCTAGCAAGAAAGCCGAGTTTATAAAAACACTTCAAGCGTTTAAACTTATTTCCGAAGTATTTCATGTAGATAAGCTCCGAGTTTGCGCTACATCTGCCATGCGCGAAGCATCTAATGGAAAAAAAATTCAACAAGAAATTAAAGATAAACTGCGTTTAAATATTGAAGTAATTTCTGGAAATGAAGAAGCAAAATTGATATTTGAATCGTTTTTTTCCGTTGCGAAAAATCGCACAAAACCCTTTATTGTTGCTGATTTGGGAGGCGGTAGTTTGGAAATTTCCATTTTTGAAAAAGGAAAAAAAACAGTGTCGCGTTCATTCGATGTGGGAACAATTAGGGCACTTAAAGGAATGGTTACAGACGACCATTGGAAAGAAATAACAAAATGGTTGAAAGCGAACGCTAAGAGTAATAAGAATTATGACTTGTTTGCCACAGGAGGTAATGTTAACAAAATGCACAAAGTGTTTGGACTTAAACATCTAGAACCATTACAAACCAAAGAAC
The DNA here is from genome assembly GCA_046569885.1 of Bacteroidia bacterium. Lineage (GTDB taxonomy): Bacteria > Bacteroidota > Bacteroidia > Flavobacteriales_D > Parvicellaceae > JBKHVV01. The sequence continues at coordinate 13,006 of JBKHVV010000004.1, read as the reverse complement.
TTAAGAGATTTTACAACGATTTAAAAAAGCTTACGTTAAATCAGCGCATTCATAAATATGATTTGAAAGAAGACCGTGCAGATGTTATCGTTCCTGCTTGTGATGTGTATCTGCGTTTGTGTAAAACACTCAAATTGTTTTCTTTCATCGTTCCAAAAATTGGCTTATCAGATGGTATCATCCTCGATTTGTACAATCGGTCTTCAAAATAATTTTAAGTTATCCTAAAAATTATAACTATACCTTACTTGAAACGTTCTTCCTTGACGAAGGCTTGTAAAATATTGGTCGGTAGCGTTGAATGAAACAAACACCGATTCTTTAACATCATTTAAAATATTATCAACCTTTAAGCCTAATTGCATTCTGTTGTCTTTTCCAAAAGATTTATTCGCGTTGAAATTAACACTATGAAAAGGAACAGCATAAATATCTGGTCTGTCAACAATACCAACATATTCCAACGTTTTCCCTTGTACGTTGTAATAGATGCCTGCTTCAAAACCTTGTAAAAATCCTTTATCACCACCGTTGTAAGCAAAGCCAGCATTGATTAAGTAAGGCGCTTGTCCTGCCATAGCTCTGTATTCATCAATGGTTTGCCCTGTGCGTGCGTTGGCTACTCGGCTTTCGTATTCTGTTTGACTTAACTTAATGCGCGATTGCGTACTGGTAACGTTTAAAGTAACATCAAATGCTTTCAGTTTAGACGCTAAAAACTCTAAGTTTTGTCTTATTTCTAGTTCCAATCCCATTACTTCGCCATCGCCTACGTTGCGTGGTTGAAAGGCACCTGCCTGTGTAGCAAATTGTACAATTTCAATAGGGCGTATAAACTTTTTGTAGAAGGCACTTATTGAAATGGTTTGTCCAAAGCCTTGGAATGCTTCCCAACGTAAGTCGAAGTTGTGAATATTTGTACTGATTAATTTTCCATCCCAATATACTGTCGTATCTAATAAAGAGGAAGTAGAACCATCTGTATTAACAATGGTTTTAGTTTTTATCTCATAGTCGCTAAACAAGCCACCAATAAACGTGCGCCCTGTAATTGGGTCAGAAATTTCGGCATACGATAATTCTTTAAACGATGGACGTGCAACCGTTTTTCCATAAGATAAACGCAAATTTTGTTTTTCATTTAAACTATACACCAAATTGGCAGATGGAAAAATTCCTAATTCTTGAAGAACCACATCATTTTTAAAAACGTTTATTCCTAATTGGTCTTCACCTGTGTACCGCTGTGTGTAGTATTCAGAACGAACGCCTAAAATGGTTTTTAATTTTTTTACAGGTGTTAATTCGGTAGAAACATAACCTGCAGCATTAGAAATGTTCGAGTTAAATGCATTAGGATTTCTTGGTAAAAAATTAGGGTCGTAAGTTGTTCCAGTTAAGACGTTGTTGTTAACAGGCCACAAATTTTCAGGTTGAAATAATTCGTTAGGGTCTCCAGTGAGTGATAGATTTCTAATGTTAAAAGCAAATGTTCGTATGATGAAATCTCGCTCTTTGTAGCTATACAATGAACCAAATTTTAATTTTGATTTTTCGCCAAATGCTTCAAATTCTTTAGTAAAATTAACCAATCCAACACCATTTACTTCTTGAATATTTCGCCAAATTCTTTCAGGAAAACCTGCTTCTGAGCTAATGATGAATAGGTCGTTTCTCAACTCATATCTTGTAAAACGAATGTCAGGATCTTCCACTTTCGAAAGCGTAGGAGACACCTTCCAATCAATGTTCCATTTTGATGCAGTAAAATTATGTTTACCGCTTAAAAGTACATTTGTCATAGAACGTTGGCTGTATTCTAAATTGTGCTGAAATCCACTAAAAACAGCACCTTGGTCGGAGTTGTCATAATTGAAAATCCCCGCTTTAGATTCTCCATTTTGAAGATGCAACACATCAATGCCAATTTTTGAAGAATTTGTTTTTATGGCAAATCCAGCAAGACCTGTGAGCAAAACATTGCTTACACCAAAATTACCTTGTTGGTATTCTCTAGTTTCTATTTCAAATATATTAGGATCTGCATCTAATCCATAGCGGCCATAAATGGCTTCTTGGTAAAATTCTGTAGTGTTTTTGTATGATAATACAAAGTTGTAGCCCAATGTTTTTTCTTCTTTTTTTAGTTGATTTCCGAACGAAGTTCCTAAGCTGTAATCTAAAAAACTTTGTGCTTGATATGCTGCTAAAGTAGGATTGAATTGGGATAAAATTTCTTTATAGCGAATCGCTTTTTCACCTTCTTGATTGCCTACTACTTCTGCAAAAAAGGGCACATTAGAAACAGCGGGAATGGCTCTTGTTCCGTCATCAAAACCTAAAAAATCGGTTTTACCCCCTTGATAGGTTAGATAGTCGCTTCTCAAATGAAAATAAGGGTTGTAGCTTGTGCTTAAAGAAATATTTCCCTTTTTCGTGTCAGGAAAATCTTTGATGTTGATGTCAATCACACCGCCCGTAAAATCAGCTGGCAATTCTGCAATGAATGATTTGTTTACGATGATATTATCAATGACATTGGTAGGAAAAATATCCATTTGTAAGGCATTTCTATCAGGGTCTAAGCCCGGAATATCCACACCATTTAACGTGGTTTTGTTGTATCTATCACCCAAACCTCTTACATAAACGTATTTGCCACCATTTACCGAAACTCCTGAGACGCGCTTCATTGCTGAAGCTGCATCAGAGTCGCCAATTTTTTTGAAGTTTGAAGCAGAAATTCCATCAATTAAATTAGCAGATTTCATCTTCATGGTAAGCAAGGCATTTTCATTGTTTTTTGCAATTTCTGCGGTTACCACTACTTCAGACATTTCGTTCGTGGCTTCTTTCATTCTTAAGTTATCAAGCACAACGACATCGTTTATTTTTACATCTAAATCGCTAATTACAATTGTTTCGTAAGTCATAAATGAAAGTTGTAGATTGTATTTTCCTTCCGCTAAAGAGATGCTAAATTTTCCTTCAAAATCGGTTACGGCACCACTATTTGTTCCTACAACTAAAACCTGAACGCCAGGTATTGGTTCGCCAGTGGCATCTTCAAAAATAGTTCCTCTAATAGAACCATTCTGGGCGTTATAAAATGAAAAGAAAGAAATAAAAAGAAAAGCGATAAACGATTTTAGAAGTAACATTTTTGAAATTTATTTTTTATTGAGTGCATCTATATTAATAGCGAAACTCGCTAGTTAAAACACTAGCGAGTTTTTAGAGAAATAGTTACTATTTATTTTTACTAGAAGTCTGATAGTTGTCCATTTATGTCTGCCCAACTCCAAGAAGCAAAAGATGATTTTGTACCACCTACTGTATTAGCACCCGAAGCAACACTTGTAGCATGTGCATCTGTGCCATTTTTAAATACACTTGTAAGAACAACAGCATCTGGAAGAGTTACTTGTAGGTTAGAAAATGTAAGCACCGATGTTGAAAAATTATCTATAGTACATGGATTTGTTGTTCCATCAGAATTTTTAGGGTTTGAAAGAGATAGGTCTCCTCTGCCATCAGCTGCAGGATCTGGAAATCCGAAGAAGTAAATGTTCTCAAACGAACCTCTGGCACAATCCCTAAAGTCTCCTAACTCAGAAGCAGAAGCACCTTTAATAGAGCCATTTTTAACGGTGTGGCCTGCCAATAGAGAACCCTCAGGACCATCAATTTCTAAAGCATGGTCTGTGTTTCCGCAAATTACGATGAAGTTGTCTAATGTTCCAGACCAAGCTTGGTCAGTATCAATAGCATCGTCACCAGCATTCCAAACAATAGCATTTTTAACACTTACAGTACCACCAAAAAACTCAATACCATCGTCTTGGTTAGAAATTATCTCAACATTTTCAATTACTGTTCCAGAACCAACACCGCCTAACGTAAGACCATTGATTTCGTTACCTTCACCAATGTTTGCACCACCGTGACGGATAGAAACGTATTTTATAACACCAGAATTATCAGCAGCATTTGTTCCACCATATAAACCGTTTTGGTCAGATGCAGGAATACCCTCAATTTGTATAGCTTCAGCATCGGCAGAAATAGGCGCATTACCTAGTACAATTAAACCGCCCCAAAGACCAGTAAGTGAAGCGTCCATATTTGGAGAAGCGATTTGCCCAGGCTGAATTTCATCAGCTACAGTAGTAAAAATAATGGGTTGGGTAGCTGTACCTTGAGCATCAATTTTAGCACCACGCGCAATAATTAAAGCGGTGGCGTTAGAGCTTGTTCCCGCCTCACCTTTTACAATAACACCTGGCTGAATGGTTAAAGTAGCACCACTTGTTACTGCCACACGTGTTGTAAGGATATAAGTTTTGCCTGTTTCCCAAGTAGTGTTTGCAGTAATGTTTTCAGTAACTTTGATGGTTGTTTCATCTTCTACTGGATCAGCATAAACACATTGCTTATCGGCTTTTTTACTTTCTTTTTTTGCTTTCGGGTCGTAGTTTAAAGCATTCGGGTCAGTGCAACCTCTCTTGCAAGAAGCCATCATTGACGCTACCACCGCAATGCTTAATAAAATTTTTGCTGTTTTCATTTTTTTAGTTGTTTTTAGTAGATTCGTTTTTTAGAATTTTGATGATGCAAAAGTCTGAACTAAAAAATAGAAAGGAGTAAAGCTAAAATTAAGTGTTAGTTAAGGATGTGTTAAGCAATGTTAAGGAAATATTAAGTCGCTTTTATAGCTGCCTAATTATCTCGAAAGTTTCTACTTCATTGCTTTTGTTTAGAGCCCTATCGTAAAGATAAATAACAAACTTTATCGTGTCCGAATTTTTGGAAGCAGGATTATAATATCGTGGCTCTAATGTAATTTGAATTTCGCCCTGTAAATTTTTCTCTTTTCCATTGGGCTCTAAAAATGGCAAACGATAGCCATAAACAATGGTGTCTCCAAAAAATCCTCTACCTGGAACCCATCCATTAAAATCATGTTTTTCGTAATATTCAAAAAACAAATTGTTATAGAAATCACCAGAGAAGTGAAAATCTCCAGTAGTATCCGAAGGTCTTAAACCCACATCGCCATCGCCATCTTTGAAATACAAGGTGAATATTCCAGTATCTCCTTTCGCTTCAAAGTTTAAAAATTCTAACTCGGGAACAGGGTTGGGGTCATCATCTGGTTTACTGCACGAAAACACAATGCCAATTGATAGAATGAAGAATAAAACTATCTTTGAAATCGAAAATTTTGGTATGTCTTTTATAGATTTTGACATAAATAATGTGTTCAAAATTAACTCATCTTCTGAGTTTAACGACATTTCTTTGAAAATATTTCGCTTTCAAGTAGAAAATAATTCGGTGTATAAACACTATTTACAGCTTTTAAACGTAAACCCAAAGGAAGTTACAAATGTTCACGATATTCCCTTTTTACCGATAGATTTTTTTAAAACACATCAAGTATTGTGTGGTGATGAACACGAAAAAATATTCCTAAGTAGTGGCACTACTCAGCAGGTGCGCAGTAAACATTACGTAAAAAACAGTTCACTATACGAGCAATCATTTACCAAAGGTTTTGAGTTGTTTTATGGCAAACCCAACGACTATTGCATTTTAGCACTATTGCCTAATTATTTAGAGCAAGGCGATTCGTCTTTGGTGTATATGATGCAACACTTAATTGCACAAAGCAACGATGCACAAAGCGGATTTTTTTTGAATGAGTTTGACAAAATTTCTGACATTATTCAGCAAAAAAATCAAGAAGAAAAAAAGTGTTTCTTGATTGGTGTGACCTACGCTTTGTTGGACTTTGCAGAGCAATGCGCAACACCTTTACACAATACTATTGTAATAGAAACAGGTGGTATGAAAGGCAGAAGAAAGGAATTAATTCGAGAAGAATTGCATTCCATTTTGAAAGGAAAACTAGGCGTCAGCTCAATTCATTCGGAATATGGAATGACGGAATTATTATCTCAAGCTTATTCAAAAGGTGACGGAAAATTTACCACACCACCTTGGATGAAGGTACTTACCCGCAGCATTTACGACCCTTTTAGCTACACGCAAGAAAAAAGTGGAGCACTAAACATTATTGATTTAGCAAATGTGTATTCGTGTAGTTTTATTGCTACGCAAGATATTGGTAAACTCAACAATGATGGCACTTTTGAAGTATTAGGTCGCGTAGATAATGCGGATGTGAGAGGATGTAATTTGATGATTTAATCCCTATATATCCATCATCTTCGTTATCTCCACAAATTGAGCTACAGATAATTGCTCGGGACGAAGATTAAAGATGTCATTAGTAGCATCTATATTTCTTTCGTTGAGTAGAGGTTTCAAAGAATTTCTCAGCGTTTTTCTTCGTTGATTAAAGCCGAGCTTAACCACCGTTTTAAACAGTTTTTCATCGCATGGCAGTTGTTCAACAGCATTTCTTTTTAAACGTATCACTCCCGATTTTACTTTTGGTGGTGGATTAAAGACGTGTTCGTCCACCGTAAATAAATAGTCCACATCATAAAATGCTTGAATGAGTACGCTTAAAATACCATACACTTTTGAGCCAGGTTTTGATGCTATGCGTTCTGCCACTTCTTTCTGAAACATCCCCACACACTCGGTTACCAAGTGGCGTTCGTCATATACTTTAAATAAAATTTGCGAAGAAATGTTGTACGGAAAATTTCCAATAATTGCCATTGGTTCGCCATTCGAAATAGGCCTAAAATCCATACGCAAAAAATCTTCCGAATGAATTGTTAAATCAGGAAAATGTTGCTGTAAATATGCAATGGATTCTCTATCTATTTCTACAACAGAAAAATTATAGGGCTTTTGCATCAAGTATTTGGTAATGGCTCCAACGCCCGGACCTACTTCAACTACTGTTTTGTAGCCACCATGACCTGTAAGTGAATCAACAATTTTTTGGCAAATTTCTTCATCTTTTAAAAAGTGTTGTCCGAGATGTTTTTTTGGTCTTACGTCACTCATAATTTGGTTTGTTGAATGACCTCTAACACGGTGCGAAAGGCGACAAATTTTCCACCATACTTTTCTGAATGGTCTTTCTGCAAATTAGGTGCGTGCTCATTTTGGTAGCTGTTGTAATCATCCCACGTTTTGGCTAAGTATTGAAACGAATAACTTTTCCCACCAGCTTCTTCGGCATGTATTTTACATATTCTGCTTTCTATAAATTTTCCTGTGCGCATCACCTCAGGAATATGAATTTCTTGCATCCATTGTAGCCACTCATCGTGCACGTCTTCGTCAATATTTACGGTTACGCTATATAGTATCATGTTATTCTATTCCTTGAAAAAATTTCTCTTCATCTGTCATCTTTCTATAGCGTTTGCGCGCTTCTACGGCAAACAAACTTCCTGAATAATTAAACAATAACTGCTTGTAATATTCGGCAGCTTTTTCTTTATTGTTCAAATGAAATTCGTTCAATTCTGCTAATTTAAACAAAGCATTATCGGCTAGTATGTCGGTGCTGTAATTAGTCACAATGTCTAATAAAAAAGTTTCTGCTTGGGCGTAATTTTGCTGCTTGTAGGCAATTTCATAACGCTTAAATAATATCTCATCATTTAACGGATGATACGCTACAGATTGCGAAATTTTGTTCAAATAATTTTCTGCTTCATCAAAACGATTTTGATAAATGAGTAAATCTGCTTTGGCAAAATTTTCCATGTGAATGGTGGTTGTATCCATGTTAAAGTTATCGGTAATCAACAGCGATAACTCAAACGCATCGTTGGCAATAAGTTTTGATGTGGATGTTTTGAGGACATCTAATTGCGCTTGTGCCAATAGAAATTCGCCTTCGTAATAGAAAATTTTTGCCTTTCTAAATTTTGCTTCATGTCCTAATGGGTCTTCTTTAAAATCTTTTTCTACTTGTGCATAATAGAGTGATGCATCCCAAGTGTCTCCTTGAAAAATGAGCACATCGGCTAAATTCATTTTGCATGTGGCTAAGTCTTTTTGAGAGATTCCAGGAATGGTTAACGATTCTTCCAAAATCACCACAGCGGTATCGGCATTGTGAAAATAAAAGGTCATCAATTTTGCTAATTCAATACGCAATGGTACAGAATATGACGACTTACCAATGTAGTTGATGGTATTCACAAAATCTTTTTTTAGTGCTAATAAATCGGCTTGTGTATAGTTATCGGTTTTGGTTACTTTTTGATTGAGCGCTTTTAACCGCTCAATTTTTGCTATCTGATAAAAATTATTTTTTTCGCCTAAATCAATCACAAAATTAAAGGCATCAATGGCGGTAGAAAATTCGTTGTTGTTGTAGCAAATTCTACCAAAATCGAGCATTAAATAACCTTCGGCTTTTTGTTTTTTATCGAGTGCTTTTACTTGCACAAAAGCGGCATCAAAATCTTTCATTTGGATGAAATACCACACCAATAGCTCGCTGTAGATGATTTGATTTGGGTCTTTTTGAATGCGTTTTAAAAGTGTGATGCGTAACATTTCGGCATTTTTTACCTCATCGTTATCAAAACCCAAGCTTTGCGATAGTTGATTTTTTGTGGTTTCTTGATAGTTGGGAAATTGCACTGCCAAATCCAAATAGCTGTCAATCATTTGCTGGTAGTTACCTTTTAAACCGTGCACGTAAGCATGTCTGAAATAAAACTCGGGTTTATCTAAAAATATTTTTTGTGCTTTTTCGTAAACCTGCAAAGCGTAATCGTATTTAGCAATGCGCGTAAAATCATTTCCGAGTGAACTCACGTAGTTGTAAGGAATTTCTTTCGAGATATTTTTTATGGCATCTTGATACGCTTTTTCAGCAGAAACAACATCATCTTGCGCTAAGTAAACATCGGCTAAATTTATAAATAAACTTAAGTCTGCAGGATTAGATTTAATGGCTTTTTTGACCACTTTTTCGGCTTCTTTAAAGTTGTCGGTTTTGTTTAAACACACCACAAATTTTTCGAAGTAATATTTGTTGCGCGTATTGTTGTTGTAAAGTCGCTCAAAGTAAGGAAGCGCTTTTTGATAGTCTTCGTTTTGATAGTAATGATTGGCTAATTCGGCATCAGAAACTGCCTGTGCGTTTACATTATTAGGAATAATAAACGCAGAAAAAATTATTACAACTATGCCAATCCACTTGTTCAAATTACAGTTTTCTTAAACTATCTACTACCTTATCAATTTTCGGACCAAGAGAGTCGTTTATTTTGATGATTTCATCGTACATTTTCTTGGTTTCTTTTATCATATTTACCGTTTCGGAAGTTCTAAAGCGCTCTTGTTCCATATATTTTACAACATCCTCTTTTGTCAATGCATCGTGTTCCATGTCGCTAATCAAATCGCTTAGTTGTTTTTTACACAAGTCAATACTCTCGGTAAGTTTAGAGTAGTTACTCATAACCATAGAAGACGATTTTTTTATGTATTTATAACCGTCCAAATCGTTGGCAAGTTTTTGGTCAACCGTATCAGGAATATATTTTTGCTTAAACACAGCAATATTTTCGGTGTATTTTTCTTTTGCTTCCGAAATTTTGTTTATTTCCATTGTCAGAAACTCTTTTTCTGTTTCCAATAATGTGTTTTCTAATTCTTTGACTTGTTTTATTTCTTCTTTAAAATTGTTTCCACAAGCAATAAGAATCAACGCTGAAAAAAATATAAGTGTTTGTTTCATTTTAATGAGTTCAAGGTTTAAAGTTAAAAGTTTAAGGTTTTCAACCCGCTTATATCTCCCCTCAAGGGGAGAATTATCGGTATTATCTAATTAATTATTTCAAATTTGGTAAATGGCACTAGTACTTTTGGAATAATAATACCATCAGGTGTTTGGTTATTTTCAAGTAATGCTGCTACAATTCTTGGTAACGCTAGTGCGCTTCCGTTTAGTGTGTGGGCTAATTGTGTTTTACCTTCTTTATCTTTAAATCGTAATTTCAACCGGTTGCTTTGGTAAGTTTCAAAGTTAGATATAGAACTTACTTCTAACCATTTTTGTTGTGCAGCAGAGTAAACTTCCATATCGTAGGTTAGGGCAGATGTAAAGCCCATATCGCCACCGCACAAGCGTAAAATACGGTATTGAAGCCCTAATTTCTCTAACAAACCTTGTACATGCTTTACCATTTCGTCTAAAATTTGGTAGCTATTATTAGGATGCGCAGCTTGTACAATTTCTACTTTATCGAATTGGTGTAAACGGTTCAAACCTCTTACATCTTTACCATAAGAACCTGCTTCGCGTCTAAAGCAAGGTGTGTAGCCCGCCATTTTTACAGGTAATTGGTCTTCGCGTAAAATGACATCACGCAAAATGTTAGTAATGGGTACTTCGGCAGTAGGAATGAGGTACAAATTATCTTCCGTAGCGTGGTACATTTGTCCTTCTTTGTCGGGCAACTGTCCTGTACCATAACCCGATGCTTCGTTTACCATGTGTGGTGGAATGATTTCAAGGTAGCCCGCAGCAATGGCTTCGTTTAGAAAGAAATTAATTAATGCACGTTGAAAAATGGCGCCTTTGCCTTTGTAAACGGGAAAACCAGCACCAGTGAGTTTTACGCCTAATTCAAAATCTATCAAATCGTATTTAGCAGCTAAATCCCAGTGAGGAACGGCATTTTCATAAAGCTTTGGTTCTTTTCCCCATTCGTGTACTACTTCATTGTCTTCGGGCGTTTTTCCTTGTTTTACAAGCGTATTAGGTACGTTGGGAATTTGATACAACAATTGTTTTAATGCTTCTTCTAAAGAATTTTGTTCGTCTTTTAGTTGTTGAATGTTTTCTTTTAAGTCAGCCGTTTTTTGACGCATTTGGTTGCCTTCTTCCGTTTTTCCTTCTGCAAATAATTGACCAATGGATTTAGAGATTTTGTTCATCTCCGCTTGTTGCTCATCAAACTGGCGCTGTGCATTTCTTCTTTGTTCATCCAATTCAAGCACTTTATTTATCAACTCTTCTGCCTTGATGTTGCGCTTGTTTAGCCCCGCAATTATTTCTTCTTTTTGGTTGCGTATTTTACTTACTTCTAACATGTTTTTACGATAACTTGAGGTACAAAAGTACTAAAACTCCACAGATAAGTAGTCTATTTTGAAGCCACAAAATAGTATTCTTTACCTGCGTTAAATAGATGAACAAATTCTTCTTCGGTAAGCGGCATTTTTTTGGCTAAAAATGAGTTTAAAGTAAAAATGTTTAAGGCAACGCTTTGTAACAATGAAAACACCTCTTCGGGTTTTGTATGATAGTAATCAGAAGCACCTAAACCACACTCAAAAATGATGGTGGGTTTATGTGTTTCTAAAATGCCTTTTGCTCCTTTTAGCACATCCAACTCACCACCTTCTACATCAATTTTTATCAAGTTTATGGCGGTGTTTTTTGGAATTACTTCATCTAACATTTTTACCTCAACGCTTATTTCTTCAATATCTGGCTTTACTTGATATTTTCTTTGTTTTAAACCACTATAAGCAGGTGCATTTCTTACATACAGAAAGGTTGATACACCCTCTTTTTCTGCTAAAGCATATGGGTAGATGTTCGCTTTAGAACTAAATTTTTCCTTCAAATTATTATAAAACACAGGAATGGGCTCAAAAGCAAAGTGTTTTCCTTTTGGTGATAATTTAATGATTTGCTCCAAGATTTCGCCTTTATGGCAGCCTACATCAATACAGTTGGAGTTTAGTGTCAGCACTTTTCTCAACACTTTTTCTGTAAGTCGGTCGTACTTTAGATTTTTAGAAATATCTAAGCGAAGCGCAAGTAATGTTTTTCGTATGAGTTGTTTGATGGGCATTAGTGTGTAAAAATAAAAAACTCCCTTCATTGAGGGAGTTTACTATCAAAATTCTAAGTGTGTGTTGTGAGTTTTAGTTTTCAAAAGGAACAACGCTTACAAATGAACGTCCACCTGTTTTTTTCTTAAACTCTACAATGCCATCAGAAAGTGCAAACAAGGTGTGGTCTTTACCAATACCTACGTTTTGCCCCGGATGGTGCTGTGTGCCTCTTTGGCGAACGATAATATTGCCCGCAATTGCAGGCTGACCGCCAAATATCTTTATTCCAAGTCGCTTCGACTCTGATTCTCTACCGTTGCTTGAACTACCTTCACCTTTCTTGTGTGCCATGGTTTTTCAGTGTTTTAGATTAAAAGCAAATTATGCTTTAATGGATTTAATTTTAATTTCTGTAAAATCTTGTCGGTGACCATTTCTTTTTTGGTACCCTTTTCTACGTTTTTTCTTAAAAACGATTACTTTATCACCTCTCAGATGACGTACAATTTCGGCCTGTACTTTGGCTCCATTTATAGCTGGGGCGCCTACGTTTACTTTGCCACCATCTTCGGTTAGAAGCACCTTGTCGAACTCAACTTTGGCACCCTCATCACCTTGTAAGCGGTGAACAAAAACGTTTTGGTCTTTTTCAATTTTGAATTGTTGCCCTGCTATCTCTACGATTGCATACATTTTTGTTGTGTTTTTTTAAATTGGGTTGCAAATATAAAACCTTTTTTTCGATTTACAAATACCACATAGGAAAAAGTTGGAAGCCTATAAAGTCAAAGGTCTAAAAAGTCGTGTTAGCCTTAATTTTAAATTGAAAATTCTCATTCATCATTTCTAAAACCATCATTTTGTCATAAAAAGTGTCAAAAATCGTAGCGTTTTATGACACTTTTTTCGTTTTTAGCGCCATTTTTCCGTTGGCACAACTATTGACTAAATCTTTTCAAAAAACAACGAAAATTTAGTATCATGAGTAAAATAATTGGAATCGATTTAGGAACTACCAACTCTTGTGTAGCTGTAATGGAAGGGAACGAACCAGTAGTAATTCCTAACAGTGAAGGCAAACGTACAACGCCTTCAATTGTGGCTTTTGTAGAAGGTGGTGAACGTAAAGTGGGCGACCCTGCAAAGCGTCAGGCAATTACCAACCCACAAAAAACGATTTATTCTATAAAGCGTTTTATGGGTT
>JBKHVV010000003.1:0-55976 GCA_046569885.1 Bacteroidia bacterium | reverse complement strand
TAACAATATAGAATATACAAGAAATGTTGTAGATGTACCAATAAAAGAAAATTAAACCATGACCCAAATCCACAACTACATAAACGGAGAATTGATTGCGCCAAAAGACGGACAATATTTAGACAATTACAACCCCGCCAAAGGCGAAGTATATAGCCAAATTCCTAACTCCAACGCTACGGATGTGGAGTTAGCATATCAAGCAGCTAAAGCGGCTTTTCCTGCATGGAGTGCCACCTCTAAAGAAGAGCGTTCTAACATCATGCTGCGCATTGCGGATTTGATTGACAAAAACCTCAATGCATTAGCATTGGCAGAAAGCATTGACAATGGCAAACCTGTAAAGTTGGCTACGCATGTAGATATTCCACGAGCGGCTGCCAACATGCGTTTTTACGCTACCGCCATTTTGCATTACGCGTCCGAATCGCACATTATGGACAATGGTTTTGTGAATTACACCTTGCGAAAACCCATTGGTGTGGTGGGCTGCATCTCTCCTTGGAATTTGCCCTTGTATTTATTCACATGGAAAATTGCGCCTGCCTTAGCTGCCGGAAATTGCGTAGTTGCCAAGCCATCGGAAGTTACACCCATGACGGCTTACCTCTTTTCCAAACTATGCATAGAAGCGGGTTTGCCTAAAGGCGTGTTAAACATTGTGCATGGCTTAGGGGCTAATGTTGGTGCACCCATTGTAGCGCATCCCGATATTAAAGCCATATCGTTTACAGGCGGTACTGCCACTGGCGAACACATTGCCAAAGTGGCTGCGCCTATGTTCAAAAAATTGAGTTTAGAATTGGGCGGAAAAAACCCCAACATCATCTTTGCCGATTGCGATTTTGATAAAGCCGTAAAAACTTCGGTGCTGTCATCGTTCTCCAACCAAGGACAAATTTGCTTGTGCGGTTCGCGCATATTTATTGAAGAAAGTATTTACAAAAAATTCAAAACGGCTTTTGTAGAGCGTGTAAACAAACTGAAAATTGGCAACCCATTGAATGACGATACCAACATGGGTGCGGTGGTATCGAAAGACCACATGGAAAAAGTGCTCTCGTATATTGACTTAGCAAAAGAAGAAGGCGGTACTATTTTAGCAGGTGGCAAACGCCAAATGCTAGATGGCGAAAATGCCAACGGCTATTTTCTACAACCCACCGTTATTGAAGGGTTGAGCTACAACTGCCGCACCAACCAAGAGGAAATTTTTGGACCAGTGGTAACATTAACGCCTTTTAAAACCGAAGAAGACGTATTGATGATGGCAAACAGCGTAAAGTACGGTTTGGCAAGCACCGTGTGGAGTCAAGACATTTCTAAAGCCAACCGAGTAGCAGCGCAATTAGAAGCAGGCATTACATGGATAAACTGCTGGCTAGTGCGCGACTTGCGTACACCATTTGGTGGTGTAAAAAATTCTGGTGTAGGACGCGAAGGCGGCTTCCATGCACTTAGCTTCTTCACCGAACCACAGAATGTGTGTATTGGGGTGTAATGCAACCAATAATTTTTAAAAGCGACTATTTTGTGGTTGCTTTTGTTAGTAGTTTTTTTTAATTAGCCTCATATTCTTTCAGTGGTTTAAAGTCCTTGTATCTAATGTAAGTTTCTTTTTTTGACTTATCTGTCATAATGATTTTTTCATTCCCATTTCTGTCATACGTTGACACAGTCAAACCATCGAATAACATCTACTTGTTAACATGGGCTTAGATATTTTACTGCGAGGTGTGGCATTGTTGGTAATGAATTTCTTTTTTCAGTATCATTTTATCGCTATTGAAACGACTTGGTTGTATTGGTTGCTACAGCATGGAATTTTAAGAAATGGATGAAAGAAAACATCCAAACTTTTTTGCGCTTCATTTATTTTTACATCAAAATCGCTTTTGGAAATAATAAAATGGACTTAGGATGGGTTGTTAAGGATTAACTAACTAGGTTTGAGCAAATGTACAAAGAACAAGCAACAGTTACAATAATTTTAGGATAATAAAATTTGATTAGTGGTATTCCTAAAAGGTAGTTCGACAAATTTGTAATTAAAAATTAGGAAAAATATTACTTACTCAAAGCAAGATAATTAAAAGTTCGACCTATACTTCAATGGGAGCCGACACCATGCTTGCTAGCTCCACCAGACGGGAATATTCGATATTAAGCTCCAGATATTCCAGTTTTTGTTTTTAGTGTGCTTTGCTTATGAAGGGGGATGTGTGCGAATATTCAGTTTATGGTATTCAATTTTAATAATTTCCTCATATAGTAAAGTTGTAAATTCATCTCTTCTATTTTTAGATAGATGCCAAGTATCGGGAAAATGAGAATCGTTGTACTTAAATTTACGATTATAAATCACAGGTATTTTTTTGTTCTTGAGCCATTTTTCAAATATTTCTTTATTCTGTTTTGCCTTAATTGTATTATGAACGTTTTTTTGTAAAGAGTGCAAGGGCATTTCATATAATAAAAGTTTGCCACCGTTTTTTGTGATTAGGTTATGTAGTTTTGCGAGTGAACTCTTCTCCATTGCTTCAAAAGTTAAAAATGGTGTGTTTAGAATGTTTTGCTTTTGCTCCTTAGCATAGCTTATAGCTTTTTGTTTTGTTACAGCTATTATGTCGTTTCTAATACCTCCTTCTGATGCCAAATTATTTTTGTCTGCTCGTTTTATGCGCTTAGCATTTAATGAATGAAACTTTTCATTTATATATTGATACGACCTATACGTTGCTGAGCAGTATATCAATATCATTTCTTTTTTTGTGCTGAGACTATTTTTTGATTCGAATAAGAAATTAATGAACGAATTAAAATCTAAATAAGGAACAAGTAAGTGAGGCATTGATTTTTCATTTTCAATATTCGATTCGTATACTCTGAGTTTATCTTCAGAAAAGCTGTTTGTATAAATTCCGGAACCTGGATATTCAATTATAACGGTTGCGTTTCTTAAATAGTCGGGGTGTTTTTTTAGTTTATTTTTTATTGCTTGGTAATGAATACCTACGGTTGTATAGCCCCTTCCGGCATTTACTACAGTTTTACCTTGACTTAGTTTTTTCATCAACTTAGTATTTATTGTTGCCGGCACTCTTGAACTACCAATAAACAAATAATCTACCTGTTTGGTGTCGTTTTGTTCTGAAGAATGGGTTGTCGTTTCGTTGTAAGTGTTTATTGAATAGAAGTAAATTTTGTCTATAAAAAAGAAAGAAACTATTTCTGTGCAAGCAAAAAAGGCAAGTGAAAACAGAATTATTTTTGTTATAAATTTTTTCATTCTATCTTAAAATTGAAAGTAAATAAAGTCTTGAGATTTTCCCTGTAACCAAATGATACTTAAAACTATTAAAAAATAGAATAAATATCTCAAAATTTTATTAGCTGGATAGCTATTCTCCAAGGCATGTTTTTTATTTCTATTTAGCCACTCAATCATTAAAAAGATAAAAAGCAGCACAAATAAAAGCATCATTTTTAATGATACAATTGTTGGAAACAGAAATAATGAGGGGCTAAAAATAGCAGATAAAATCTGTGCAGCTTGAGCAATGCTCTCCGATCTGAAAAAAATCCATGCAATAACCGTTAACAAAAATGTAACCGCTATCTGAAAAAATTGTTTAAAAGATGGAAGTAATTTTCCATACGCAACAGTATCTAAGTTTGTTCGATTTTTATCTGTAAGTAAATACGGTAAAAAGTATAGGGCATTTAACACACCCCATGCGATAAAAGTCCAGTTTGCGCCATGCCAAAATCCACTCACAACGAAAATTATAAACGTATTTCTAATTTTTTTTAATCTTCCACCTTTGCTTCCACCAATAGGAATATAAAGGTAATCTCTAAACCATGTGCTTAAAGAAATATGCCAACGTCTCCAAAACTCTGCAATATCGCGAGAGAAATAAGGAAACGCAAAGTTTTGCATTAAGCTAAAGCCAAACAAGCGAGAAGTACCAATGGCAATGTCTGAATATCCCGAAAAATCGCCATATATTTGAAATGTAAAGAAAAGAGCACCTATTAGTAAGGAACTTCCGTTCATTTCGGGTGAGTGATTAAAAACTTGGTTTGCAACTTCTGCGCAATTATCAGCAATAACCATCTTTTTAAAAAGTCCCCACAAAATTTGCTTGACTCCATCAATGGCTTTATCGTATTGAAACGTTCTTTTTTGATAAAACTGAGGAAGCAAATTAGTTGCTCTCTCAATAGGTCCCGCAACTAATTGAGGAAAAAAACTCACAAAAGCAAGAAATGAAATAACATCTTTTGTAGGCTGTAATTTGTTTCTGTACACATCAATAGAGTAGCTTAATGTCTGAAATGTATAAAAACTAATCCCAACGGGCAATATTATATTTAATCGAGATGGCTCAATTTTATTACCAAAAAAAGTAAATGCATCCGCGAAACTTTCGGCAAAAAAATTATAATACTTAAAAATTCCTAAAATGAGCAAATTAACGGCTATGCTTGTAAAAAGCAGCAGTTTTCTTTTTTTTTGATTACTTAATTTAGAAAATTGAATTCCTATTACATAATCAACCAAAGAACTTATTAGTATTAAAGATAAAAACCGCCAATCCCACCAACCGTAAAACACATAACTTGCCAGTACAATAAAGCTGTTTTGTAGCGTTAAGTTTTTGCTTACGATGAACCAATAAATTACAAAAACTATTGGTAAAAATATGGCAAATTCAATTGAATTAAATAGCACGATTTTTTCTATTTCCCTGTTTTAACCAAACATTGTTGTTTTATTTTTAATCAAAATAGTGTTTCTTCAACATACGAGATTATAAAACCAAACGAAGTTACAATTTTTTCTATACGAAAATCAATAGTTTAATTTCGTAGTTTTGGACACTAAATGGAAGAATTCAAAGAATCGTTATTGATACTTATTTCAACGCCTATTTACGCAGTGGTAATTGGTGCAGAAATTTTGTTTTCGCACCTACACAAGCACGGCACTTACACCGTAAAAGGCACCCTTGAAAACATCTACTTGATGCTGCTTAACATGGGCTTAGATATTTTACTGCGTGGTGTGGCTTTGTTGGTAATGAATTTCTTTTTTCAATATCATTTTGTTGCTATTGAAACTACTTGGTTGTATTGGTTGCTGCTGCTCATCGCGCAAGATTTTATGTTCTACTGTCTGCATTATGTTGACCACTACTGCCGCTTGTTTTGGGCGGTACACGTTACGCATCACTCATCCGAAGAGTTTAATCTTACCGTTGGTTTTCGCTCATCGGTACTTCAACCCTTGTATCGCTTTATGTACTTTATACCCTTGTCGTTGTTGGGTTTTCATTCAATGGACATTATGTTTATGTATTCTGCCACGCAAATTTATGGCATCCTTATTCACACCAAATACATCAAAAAATTAGGCTTTTTAGAGTGGTTTATGGCTACGCCAAGTAACCACCGTGTGCATCATGGTAGCAATGTAAAGTACTTAGACAAAAATATGGGCATGGTGTTTATCATTTGGGATAGACTTCTTGGTACTTATCAAGATGAAGAGGAGGAAGTGCGCTATGGCTTAACTACTAACTTAGACAATCATCATCCTGCCAACGTAGTGTTTCACGAGTGGAAACAGATGTGGAAGGACGTAATATCAGCACCAACATTTTATAGTAAATTCATGTACATTTTTGGTCCTCCAGGTTGGAGCCATGATGGCAGTAGAAAAACATCACGACAACTTAGAAAAGAAATTAATTTCTAAATAAAATTTTTCTGAAAATTGCGGTAAACGTAAACGTGTAAACAGTTCCCAAAAGCATTAATCCTAATAACACCATAGGAAATATTTTTTTTGGTGTAAGCCAAAAGGAGGCATTATCTACCTGTATCGAAACAAAATCTTCTTTACTCAACCCAGGATTTTTTTCTTGGATAATTTTTAGTGGCGTGTTTTGCGCACTTTCTGTTACCGCTTCAATTCTAATATCGGCATAATCGGGAACCAAATAAACGTGATAAACCACGATAAACAACGCAACGAGAATGGCATATAAGCCAGATGTTCTCAATCCATGTTTTATATCTGTAATGAATGATTGTTCTTTGTTTTCTTTTGCCGAAGCATAAACCGTAAGTGCTATGCCAAACATCAATGCGCCCGAACTTGCTGCGTACGATAAAAAGGAAGCAATATCAGAGTATTGAAGATGTGCGATAATCATGCCCACTTCAAAAGAAATGTAAACCAATGAAAAAATTAGTGCGTTTTTAATGCTGTAATGCATCTGCTTATCCGTTCATCGAAGCTAAAAATTCTTCGTTTGAGCTTGTGCCCGCCATTCTGTCTCTTATAAATTCCATTGCTTCTATAGGATTCATGTCGGCTAAATATTTACGCATAATCCATATACGTTGAAGGGCTTCTTTATCCAATAACAAATCTTCTCTTCGCGTTCCAGAAGTAATGATATCAATAGCAGGGAAAATTCTGCGATTGGCAATTTTTCTATCCAATTGCAATTCCATGTTACCAGTTCCTTTAAATTCTTCGAAGATTACTTCGTCCATTTTTGAGCCTGTTTCGGTAAGAGCTGTCGCTAAAATTGTAAGTGAACCACCATTTTCAATTTTACGTGCAGCACCAAAAAAGCGTTTTGGTTTGTGCAATGCGTTAGCATCTACACCACCCGATAATACTTTTCCTGATGCAGGAGAAACGGTATTGTAGGCACGCGCCAAACGTGTAATCGAATCTAACAAAATGCAAACATCATGTCCACATTCTACCAATCGTTTTGCTTTTTCTAACACAAGGTTAGAAATTTTTACGTGGCGTTCTGCAGGTTCATCAAACGTAGAAGCGATTACTTCTGCTTTCACGCTGCGTTGCATATCGGTAACCTCTTCTGGGCGCTCGTCAATCAATAAAATAATTAAATAAATTTCGGGATGATTTGCTGCAATGGCATTAGCAACATCTTTTAGTAAAACCGTTTTACCAGTTTTGGGTTGTGCTACAATCATACCACGCTGTCCTTTTCCAATAGGTGCAAACATGTCCATAATTCTGGTTGACATATTATCTTTTGAATGACCTGTAAGTTGAATTTTTTGTGAAGGAAAAAGGGGTGTTAAATGTTCAAACGGCACACGGTCTCTAATAAACGAAGGTTTGCGTCCATTTATTTGGTCAACCCTAATTAAAGGAAAATATTTTTCGCCTTCTTTTGGTGGGCGAATACTGCCTTTTACGGTATCACCTGTTTTTAAGCCAAATAATTTTATTTGCGATTGCGAAACATAAATATCATCGGGAGAATTCAAATAGTTATAATCGGAAGAGCGTAAAAATCCGTAGCCATCGGGCATCATCTCCAAAACACCTTCGCTAATAATTAAGCCATCAAAATTGTAGCCATGTACCAACGATGGGTCAACGTGTTCTTTCTTGTGTACGTTGCCATTTCCATTGTTTGGGTTGTTATGCTGTGGTTTTTTATGCTGATGTTGTGGGTTTTGTTGCGGATTTTGTTGTTGTTGCGGCTGTTGTGGTTTTTGCTCTTGAGCACCTTCTTGTTGCGGCTCAACTTTTTGTTCCGCTTGCGGTACTTCAATTTTTTCTTCAGAACTAGGTTGTGGTTCTTGTTTTGGTGTTTCTTCTTTTTCTGGCTGGATAGGTTGTTCCATCATTTTTTCTGGTTTAATAGAATTATCTTCAGGCAAAGCAATTTCTGCTTTTACCTCAGTTGCTTGTGGCTTTTCAGTTGCCTGTGATTTTAGCGTTGGCGGACGTTTTGTTCTCGGACGCTTACTAGAATTATTAGATGATTTTTCCGTTTTTTGTGTGGAAGCTTTTAATGCCTGCTCGTCTAAAATTTTGTAAACTAAATCTTCTCTTGATAAGGATTCGGGTTTTCGGATGTTTAGATTGTTGGCAATTTGCACCAACTCAGCAACCTCAAGGTTGTTTAACTTGTGAATGTCGTACATATAAAGTAAAAGGTATCGATTTTAAATTTCTAAGAAATACTGTAAATTTGGGGTTTTGCGAACGATGGCTAACAGAACTTAACCCCGATTTGCACTGCAATGATACGAACTTTTTGATTAAAAAAGCAATTTTTGAATAATTTTTTATCTCTGATAAAAACCTTCTTTCTCTTATATTTGTAAAAATTCATCGTAAAAATGATTCAAAGAATTCAAACCATTTACTTGCTGCTTGTACTAATTTGTCTTTCGTTAGTATTTATTTTTCCATTTGCCACTTATTCTGTTAATGACCAAAATTATGTTTTCAACGTTATGGGTTTTGATTACGATAATGGTAACCAAATAAAATTTCCTTTTTATGTGGGTGTCTCTATCGTTATTGCACTCACGTTGGTTACCATTTTAAAGTATAAAAACAGAAAACTTCAATTAAAATTGGGCAGATTTAATTATTTGGCGTTGCTTGTAATTATTGCGCTTTCGTTTGTAAATGTTAGAACTATTGAAGACATGCTTGGCGAAACAGCTAAAGTATCGTTTGGGGCAGGTTTATTTTTACCCGTAGTTGCTTTGGCGTTATTATTTCTCGCCAATAGAGGCATTAAAAAAGATGAAGAGTTGGTAAAATCTTTAGATAGATTGCGTTAAAAACCGAGAATAAACACACACGGACGTTTATTCAAATCGGGTTTAGATGTTTTCCACTCGGCAATGGTTTTGGTTTTTATCAATTCGCTTGAAAGGGTAATATCGCAGGCAATACAGAGTTTTAATGTATTGTTACAATTTTCCAAAACATCTTCCAACAAATGATTATTTCTAAAAGGCGTTTCCATAAATAATTGCGCACCATATTTAGCAGAATTTTCTAAACGTTTCAATGTTTTAATTCGCTCAGATTTTTCTTTGGGCAAATAACCATGAAACGCAAAATTTTGTCCATTCATACCCGAAGACATCAATGCCATAAACATAGATGATGGTCCTACAAAAGGTATAACATGAATGTTTTTTTCATGAGCGATGCTTACCACATCTGCACCAGGATCGGCAATACCTGGGCAACCTGCTTCAGAAATAATTCCCACATCATTCCCGTCAAAAATGGGGTTTAAAAAACTAGCAATATCTTCTGGATTGGTGTGTTTATTTAACTCTTCAAAAGTGCAATCGTCAATAGGAAATTGGCTGTCAATTGTTCGTAAATATTGCCTTGCTGATTTTACGTTTTCTACAATAAAAAATCTTAGTGAAATAATTTTTTCTTGCGCCTCTTTAGGAATTGAAAAATCAATAGAGCTTTCACCCAAAGTTGTAGGTATAAGATATAATGCGCCTTTTTTAGCCATGGAGTAATTTTTTAGCTATCGTTTCGCAAGCTTGATCCAATAAATTAAATACGTGTAAGAAATCTTTTTCATCTCCATAATACGGGTCAGGAACATTTGCTTCTTGTAAAATTAATTGAATTTTTTCTCTTTGAATGTCATTTTCGCATAAAGCCAACACGTCTTTTTTATTGTTGTTGTCCATCACAAAAATAATGTCAAATTTTTCCAAATCGTCTAAAGAAATTTGTCGCGCTCGTTGATAAGAAATATCAACGTCAAATTTTTTTGCAATGTTTATAGAACGATGGTCGGGTTGTTCGCCAGCATGCCATGAGCCTGTTCCAGCCGAGTCAACTTCAAAAGTGCTGTTGAGTTTACTTTTTAAAATTCCTTCTGCTAAAGGTGAGCGGCAAATGTTGCCCAAACAAACCATTAATATTTTTTGCATTTTCCTGCTAATAAAAAACCACCAACTTGCGGTTGATGGTTTTCAAAATTATTTTAATTGAAACTATTGTACGCTTAATTTTTTGTCTAATTCTTCCAAATAAACTCTAAAGGACTTATCTGTTTCTGCCAAATTGTTTACCGTGCGACAAGCGTGCAACACAGTAGCATGGTCTTTTCCACCGCACGTCATTCCAATACTTGCCAACGATGATTTGGTCATCTTTTTAGCAAAGTACATGGCTATTTGACGAGCTTGCACCACTTCACGTTTTCTTGTTTTCGATTTCATCAATTCAATAGGCATGTCGAAATAATCGCACACCACTTTTTGGATGTAATCAATAGAAACTTCTTTGGCAGTGTTCTTCACAAATTTGTCAATCATCTTTCTTGCCAAGTCAATAGTAACGGGCTTTTTGTTAAGTGTTGATTGAGCAATTAATGAGGTTAAGGCACCTTCTAATTCTCTAATGTTTGCAGTAATGCTATAGGCTAAATATTCTACAACTTCAGATGGTAACTCAATACCATCGTTGTACATTTTCTTTTCTAAAATGGCGATTCTTGTCTCCAATCCAGGTGCTTGTAAATCGGCAGATAATCCCCATTTGAAGCGAGACAACAAGCGTTGCTCCATGCCTTGCATTTCTACAGGTGGCTTGTCTGAGGTTAAAATAATCTGCTTACCAGTTTGGTGAAGGTGATTGAAAATATGGAAGAATACATCTTGCGTTTTTTCTTTACCTGCGAAAAATTGTACATCATCAATAATTAATACATCTATCATTTGATAGAAGTGAATGAAGTCGTTGGTGTCGTTATTTTTTACAGCATCAATAAACTGATGTGTAAATTTTTCTGAGCCAACGTAAAGAACCGTTTTATTAGGATGTTTCTTTTTTACTTCAATACCAATAGCGTGTGCTAAATGTGTTTTTCCAAAACCATTACCACCATATATTAAAAGTGGGTTGAAAGCAGTACCACCAGGTTTATTAGCAACAGCAAATCCTGCAGAGCGCGCTAAGCGGTTGCAATCTCCTTCTACAAAATTTTCGAAAGAATAGTTGGCGTTAAGATTAGATTCAACATTAATCTTTCTTAAACCAGGAATGATAAATGGGTTTTTTATAGGGTTGGCACTTATATCCAAAGGCATATTTACCGAAGGATTTTTAAGCGAACCTTTATTAGCTGTTGGAATTTTAACGGTATAAGGATTGTTGTTCTTATAGTTATTTTCCATAATGATGCTATATTCTAATTTGGCATCATTGCCAATTTCTTTTCTAATGGTTTTTCTCAGAAGTTCTATGTAATGTTCTTCTAACCATTCATAGAAAAACTGAGAGGGAACTTGTATGGTAAGCACATTGCTCTTTAGCCTAACGGGCTTAATTGGCTCGAACCATGTTTTAAAACTTTGCAGGCTCATGTTGTCTTTAATAACTGACAAGCAATTTGCCCAAACCTCTTCAACGCTTTTCTTCATAGATTAAAAAATTCTCAAAGTGTAACTTAATATATTAATAACGTAATTTTTCTTTTTTCTAAAAATCAGGAGAAAAAAATTCTCTCTGTAACAACTCAACAAATATTCAATTAAAAAAGTGAAAAAAAAATTTTTTTTCATATTGATTTTTTGAAAAGATTTTATAAGGGTATACAAATTAGCAAAAGTTGTTATGCATGGCTATATAAAAGGGTTGCGAATATAGTAATTTTTTTACATTTGTAAGAAATTATATGTTCACTCACGAATCTTTTGTACGCGTAAGATATTCTGAAACCGACAGAATGGGCTATTGCTATTACGGAAATTACGCTCAATTTTTTGAAATAGGTAGGGTAGAAGCCTTGCGCGAACTGGGCTTTCCGTATAAAGAATTGGAAGACAAAGGAATTATTTTACCCGTTTTAGACTATTCCATAAAATATATTGCGCCTGCTTATTATGATGACCATTTGAAAATTGTTACCATAATAAAGGAAGTGCCCTCAGCTCGTTTTTCGTTCGAATATGAGGTGTATAATCAACATAACCAAAAAATAACCACAGGTGCTACCACATTGGTTTTTATAGATTCTAAAACCAAGCGACCGATAAAATGCCCAAAAGATTTAGCAGAAAAATTGAAAATATATATTTAAGTTACTATTTTTGCCCTTTGTAATATATACACATAATATTCTTGCATGAAAAAAATTACACTTTTACTTACAGCAATAACATTGTCATTAAATGTTTTTGCTCAATATGACAAGAAGCAATTCAAAAAAGATTTTGAAACTGCTTTTGATACACTCTATGCAGAAAACTATAGAGTAGCGCTCCAGATGTTTAAGAAGCTTGACAGCTTAGAACCCAACAACGCCAATATTATGGCAAACGTTGGCTACTGCTATATTAGCCTACAACGCGTAAAGGATAAGCAAATGGCTATTCCTTATCTTGAAAAGGTGGTTAACGATGAAAACCTAAACCCTTACTACGTTCCTCAAGACATCAAAGAGAAAAAAGCTCCTCTTGAATCTATTTGGTGGTTGGGTAAAGCCTATCACGCCAACGAACAGTTTGATGAAGCGTTAGCAAAGTATCAAGAATATAAAGAATTCTTAAACGTGAGCAGCAAAGACGGTGAAAAAGTTGTCGAAATGGTAAACCAAGACATCACTTACACCCGAAATGCAATGGAGCTAAAATCTAACCCTGTTCATGCAGAAATTGAAGAACTGGCAACCACTCCAAGTTCAAACGTAAATACAGAGTATCCTGATTATCGTCCTATAATTAATGCCGATGAAACAGTGATGTACTTCACTTCAAGACGCTATGGTTCTACAGGAAATTTGAAAGACGATGACGATATGTTCTTTGAAGACATTTATTATACCGTGAAAAAAGATGGACTTTGGAGAGATGCCGTTCCAATTGGTGAGGCAGTTAATACCAACGAGCACGAAGCGACCATTTCGCTTAGTCCAGATGGCAAAAAATTATACATCTACAAATTTAATGATGAAACAAGTGGAGACATCTATTATGTAGAATTTGATGGCGAAACTTGGTCAGAGCCAAAAGACTTACTAAGAGGAAAAATCAATACTGATGTTTGGGAAACACACGCCACCGTTAGTATGAATGAAGATTTAATTATCTTTACTAGCGAGCGTTTGTTAAACAACCAATATGTTGGTAGAGATTTATGGTATGTAGAAAAATTAGCCAACGGAGAATGGAGCGACCCTAAAAATATGGGCTTCCCTATCAACACGCCATTTGATGAAGAATCACCGTATTTACATCCAGACGGAAAAACATTATACTTCAGCTCAAGAGGACACAACTCAATGGGTGACTTTGACGTATTTGTAACAGAAAAACAAACTGACGGAACATGGTCTCAACCACGTAACTTAGGTTATCCTGTAAATACCGTAGGCCCTGACGTATTCTTTCAACCATCGCTTGATGGTAAACGCGCTTACTTTGCGTCCTATAGAGATGGCGGTAAAGGCGACCACGACATTTACATTATAGAATTGGACGAACCAGAAAAAGACATCGCTATTCTTAAAGGCTGTGCAGGAAATGCCGATGACCTTAATAATACCGAAGGTTTCTTAGCAACGGTAATGATGGGCGAAAAAGAGGTTGGAAAATATTCTCTAGATAAAAACACTGGGCTTTATTCATTCATTATGCAAACAGGTGTAGATTATAACGTAACGTATAGCATGGGTGGTGTACAAAAAACGGTTACCTACAATACGCCAGTAGGAAGTGGATACACCGAAATAAACAAAACAGCCATTGTAAGAAATGGTGAATTTGAAATTGCCGATGCCACCGAATCTTTAGAAAAAGCGTGTTACATTGCTCCTGTTGTAGTCATTGATACACCGTTCCACAAAGGAGATACGATTGTTATCAAAAACTTAAACTTCGTATTTGACAAAACAGAACTTATTGACCGCTCAATTCCTGACGTAGAGTTGGTATTAATATATATGAACAGATACACAGACGTTAGAATTAAAATTGACGGGCACACCGACTCAAAAGGTTCTGACTCTTACAACATCCGTTTAGGTAGAAGAAGAGCTGAAGAAATCAAGAAATTACTTGTTAGCAGAGGTATTGATCCTAAGCGTATCGAAACTGCAACCTATGGTGAAAGCAGACCAGTTGCACCAAACGATAACCCTGATGGAAGCGATAACCCAGATGGTCGTCAAGAAAACAGACGTATTGAGTTTATCGTACTTAGAAAGTAAAACATAAACCCGAATAACTTAAAAGCCCCGAGCGTAACCTCGGGGCTTTTTTTTTCATTTCAAGCAGTTTGTAATGAGCTTGTCGAAGTATCAATAAATCTATTTTGTATATTTGATTGGATGAATTAAAAATTTACACACCCACGTTACAAACAAGGACGAGTTGGAATTTGTAACCAACGCTGTAGATTGGAAGTATAGCAGCGCAGAAAATTTTAGCGGTAGTTTAGCAGAAATAAAACTATAATTTAGTTACTTTTGGTATGGCACGAGTTTATTTACATTTGACATGGCACGAGTTACACAATGCTACGCAAAGTTAAACTCGCGCCAGCAGGGGAGAAGTTTTTTAGTTTTTTTTTTAATTCTTCCCCTCGCAGGGGAAGTGTCCGAAGGACGAAGGGGTTTTATGAGTTATAACATACTACCGTAGTCTCTTCAAAGGTGACGAATTAATTTACCTCCAACAACCCAAATCTTTATCCACTAATTGCTCTAAGCGCTGAATGTCTTGTGCAAAAAACTGCTGAAGTTGCAATTTAGTTTCTGTCAACATGGGTGGGCGTTGCACCTCTTTAGCGTTTACATCCCATAGTAGGCGTTTAATTTTTTCGCGCCAAGGTTTATGCGGAATTACTGTTTTAAATATTCCTTTTACAAATGGCTTAGGTTGCGTAATAAACTGGCGCAAACCCACAAAACGAATTTCTTTATTTTGGTTTATCGGTTTAAAGTCTAAGTCATGCGGTTCAACACCTAAAAATGCTAATACTTCATTATAAACGGCTTGCTTGTTTTTCAAAAATTCTTCAAAAACAACCACCTTAACATTGTCTGTGCCAAACACATCAATGTAGCGTTTCACCTGCTCGTAATACAAATACATACTTTGATACTGAAATGCAATGGTAGGGCAATTGTAAAATTCAGGAAATTGAGTTTTTCTCAATTCTTGATTGGCAAGTGCTTCTTCAAATGTGAGCGATACATCATCACCATTGAAGTGCGTATTGTAATACAAACTATAGCACGCCTCCACAGGATTGCGCAGAAAAATTAAAATTTTAGCATTAGGCGAAAATTGTTTTAACTCTTGCGCAGCTGTTTTAGAAACCAAATACCACACCGCACCTTCACCCAAAAATTTGCCTTGTTTAAAGGATTTTTGCAAATGTTTAAAATAGGTTTCTTCAGAAATTTTTCCTTCACGAAAAACAATATCACTACCCCAATAGTGCAATTCCTTTACGGTCATCGAAATTTTAGGATGCTGATTGAGATACTCATCAAAAGCCGTAGTGCCACATTTGGGTGCACCCACTATATAAAAATCAGGGCTTTTCATCGCTTTGATACCAGTTTATAGATTTCTAAAAACTTCTGCGCCACCGATGGATAGCTATAATCCTCAATCGCTTTACTTCTTATTTCTGATGATGAAAATGTGTACTTGTTTTCTAAAAATTCTTCTAAAGAGTGTGTTAGTTGCTTCACATTTTTAGCTTCTAACAATACGCCATTTATTTCATCAACCATTTCGCTGATACCACCTACATTGGTTGATATTACTGGTAAGCCCACCATGTGTGCCTCAGAAATAACACATGGTAAATTTTCAAAATTGCTGAAAAGCACCAACGCATCCGATTGGCGCATTGCTTCTGCTACTTTAGTAATGGGTTGCGCGCCTAAAAACTCAAAACATTCTTTAGGTAAACTATATTTTTTGATGGCAGCCATTAACTCACTACTATCGCCATCACCAATAATTTTAAGCACAAAATCTTCACGGTTTTTTGAAAGCAATGAAAATGCTTCAATTAAGCCAAACACATTCTTTTGCTGGTTCTGCAGAGTAGATACGTGTAAAAAAGTAGTTATTGAAGATGGCTTTTTGTTGTGGGCACTAAACATATTTGCATCCACCACATTTTTTACCACTACAGATTTTTTTATGGTGAAATCATTTAAAATAGCTTGCTCTAAATTTTTAGAAACAGGAGATAACACATCTACTTTTTTAAACACATACTTAGCAACCAAGCGCTCTATAAAACTCATTTTATCATCAGGATGCCCCAAAAATTTAGTAGAATGTTCTGTAAGAACGAATGGTAATAAATATTTTTCTTTGATGTATGCAGCCACGGTGCCCATAGGGTAAGTAACATTATGGTGCAGTACATCAAACTTATCAAAACGAATTAGTGATTCGCTTTGCAATTTGTTCACGATGGAAACAATGCGTCTAAAATTTTTAAAATGAAAAACAAACGGTATGCGCGATGTAATTTTGGGATAGTAGCAAATAATTTCTTTTAAATTGTTCGATTCAAACAATTGAATTTCTGTTTTAGAAATGCTACTGTCTGATTGAAAATACAAAACTGTAACGTTGCAATACTTGGCAACCGCTTCCGCATGGCGTTTCACAAAATTTCCAGCAAACGTATTGGTGCGGTTTGGATACCACGATGAGGTAAATAATATGTTTAGTCGCTTATCCATTATAGTTGGTGCACTTGTCGCCACACGGCAAAGTTAAGCAAACGCCAAAGTTTTGTAGTAGATGTTTGCTGTGCATTGTTTACAAGAGCATCCCAATTGGCTCTAACCTCTTTCCAATTCACAAACTCATCATTTTCGTTAGGTATAAATTCTAATAATTGATGGGCTTGTTCTTTAAACCAGCGCTGCTCAGGAGCTGCAAAACCAATTTTATCTTTTCGCTCATAAATGGCTTTGGGCAAAATTAGTTTAGCGGCTTCTCTTAAAAGATACTTAGTGGTTTTGTTTCGTATTTTATAAGAAGCAGACACGTTAAAAATATATTCTATCAATTCAACATCATCGGCAAAAGGCATGCGCGATTCTACGGAAAAACGCATAGAATTTCTATCGGCAGTTCGCAAAAGGTTTTTGAACTTTTCGCCTGTTAAATGGTAATATAAAAAGCTATTGAGGTTAGAATTGAAATGATTATTTAGTCGGTGTAATTCCGACTTATGCTCATTCCAAAACGAATGATTGATGTAAGCAAACTCTTTATTTCTTTGTTTAAATTGATTGGCTAAAATACTTTGTGGAAGAAATTTAGCCAAAGAAAATTTTAATGGCATTGCTAGGTAAGAAGCATCAAAATTGTTTGCCAACGAACGCACATCAAAACGTGTAAACGCATTGCATAAATACGAAGAATAAAATTCGGTATATCCAGCAAACAGCTCATCTGCGCCTTGTCCATCTAACGTTACTTTTATTTTATTTTGATTGGCTAACTGCATTACTTTGTACTGTGCATACGTACTTGCGCTAAAAAATGGCACATCTTGATGATACACAATGTCCTTAAAATCTTTTACAAAATCTTCGGACGATGGATAGGTTTTGTGCCATTCTGTTTGGGTGCTATCTACAACCAATTTTGCCCATTTCTCTTCATCTACCGCATCGTTTTTAAAACAAGAAGTGAATACTTTTTGCTGCTGACCAATGCTTTTGGCACTTCCTTCATTTAGCAACTGGTTAACAAAACCAACCACCACCGAACTATCAATACCTCCACTTAAACAGCTTCCAACCTGCACATCCGATTGCAAGCGTCTTTCAACAGATTGCTTAATCAAAATTTCCAGCTGTTGGATGTGCTCATCTGCTTTCGATTTTTCAAATGCTGCCCATTCGTTGGTATAAGAAAGCTGATAATACTTCTTTTTAGTAATTGCTTTTGAGGCAACATCAATAGTGATGTTGTGAGCAGGTTTTACTTCAAATATATTTTTTACAAAACCTTCTTCTAGTGCCTCTACCAATCCCATTGACAAGTAATGAAAAATGGCTTGGAGATTGAGTTGATTACTGCATCCTTCCATATGATAGAGTGCTTTTTGTTCAGAGGCAAAACACAAAAAATTATCTTCCAAACGATAATACAGGGGCTTTACACCAAATCTATCGCGGCTTAAAAAAAGTGTTTGCTTTTCACTATCGTAAATAGCCAACGCCCACATACCGTTGAATTTTTGCACACACTCCGCACCCCATTGTTTGTATGCCAACAACACAACTTCTGTGTCGGTGTTAGACAAAAACGTATGCCCGAGTTGTTTTAATTCATCACGAACAGTTGTATAGTTATAGATTTCTCCGTTAAATGTAATCCAAAAGCGTTGCGAAATATCGCTCATGGGCTGGTGGCCTTTTTCACTTACATCAATAATAGATAAACGGTTGTGAGACAACGCAACACTACTTTTGTTGCTATTAAAATTCGTCTTATGTTTAAGTTGCGATAATGCTTCTACAACATTTTTTGGGGTTCTATCGCCATAATATTCATCTATAGAATCATCCAAAAAAAATGCATAACCCTCATCATCACTGCCTCTGTGTTGCAGAATATCATTCATCTTGAAGATGTGACGATGCAGACGTTCATCTTCTTTAAAAAATACTATTCCTGAGATGCCACACATAGTTTACTTACCAAAAGCGGTTGGGTTGAGTTGTAAATATTTTATGCAAAAAATATAAAGCAGCACGTTAATGTAAATTTGACTGGCTAAGGTTGCCCAAGCAGCGCCTTCAATACCAAACGATGGAATGAGCCAAATATTGAGTGCCACATTTACTACTAAAGCGGTTGAATGTGCTAATACCAATAATTTTAATTTATTTCCTGCTGTAAGCAACGCTCCCGAAGGACCCGATAACAAATTAACCAATGAGGCAAAACAAAAAATGTATAATGCTGTGATGTTACTTTGAAAAATATCGCTTTTGTAGATTTTTAAAAAATAAGGTGCGATTAAAAATATACCAGCAAACGCTAAAATGCCCATTGTTAAAGTCAATCGTGAGGACGATTTGAGCATTTGACGGGCTTCTTTCAATTCAAATTTGCTTAATTTTTCTGACAATATGGGCATTATAATCACCAACGAACTTGACAAACCGATAGACACTAATCCGCTTAATTTAAAATACACATTGTATAATCCAGAATACTCTGATCCGCTTATCCAGCCGAGCATGTACATATCTGTTTTAGATGCAATGAGCGTGATAAAACTAATGATGACAATAAGCGTAAGCGCTCGTTTTTTATTTGCTAATTCATCAGAAATATCAACGGATTTTGCAAATGAAAAATGCTTTGATACAAATCTAAAATTAAGCATTACGCCTGCCAAAACAGAAATAATGTAGGCGTACAACAACCACTCTGACTGCAACCCTGCTAATGCTAAAACAAGAACTAATACAATCAATACAACTGGTTTAATAAGCTTGTCGTTCCATTGAGAAAGGTTGCTTAGTTTAATACTATTTAAAAACGAGGATTGTAGATTTCCAAAGGCAAATAATGGCATCGTCAGCGCGCCAAATCTGAAAAAGAAACGGGCTGTATCACTTTTAAAATAGGGTAAATCAAGAAATGAAATACCGAAAAGAATTAAGCCAAATAAAACAGAAGTGAACACCACTGTCTTTTTCCCTGATGTATATATGGCAGTAATTTTTGATGGATTATCCAACAGTTTTGGAATATGAATTAAAAAAAACTGATTGAAACCCAACATGGCAAATACGCCCAATAATTCAATTATAGAAAATGCTAAGGTGTAGTCGCCATAAACTTTTTCACCAAAATAATTTACCACCACCACACTTAACAAAAACGAAAGTGCCATGCCTATCATCTGCAAAGCGAAACTCAGTAAGTTTTTAGCATTTACCGAAGTAGAAAATATGTTAGGGAATACTTTAATAGCAAAACATTTATCTAGCAAATATAACGTAAGGATAGCAATTACTATTACAAATTAGTAGCTTTGTGAGGTGGAGCACACCATTAAAATAGTTATTTGCACCGAGCGTGGCATTCTCGAAAAATATTCGGTATTGCTGTGCCGCTCACTTCGTCAGTTTGGTGGTGAGATGAGCCAAACAGAAATTTACAGTATTGCCCCACGTCAAGCTTATTATCCTTCACAAAAAACAATTTCTGAACTCGAAAAGCTTGGTGCAACCCATTTAAATAGCAACCTCAACTCAGCGTTTAAAGACGATTATTTCGTTAATAAATTCATTGCTGCAGGATACATTGAAAAAAAATATCCTGAATCTATCATTGTTTTTTTAGACTCCGACCAATTGTTTTTTAATCCGCCAACTGCATTTCAACTGGCTGAAAATACTGACGTGATGATACGTGCAGTAGATAGAAAAAATATTGGCGTTAGTTCTGAAATCGACACCGAATGGAATTATTGGAACGCACTCTATAAATTATTAGAGATTGATATTACTAAATTACACAAAGTAGAAACCTCTACTGGAGAGCTTATTCTCCCTTACTTTCAAGGAGGAATGATTGTTTCAAAAGCAAAAAATAATTTGTTTGCACACATTGAAAAAAATTATGCTTTAGTGAGGCAACAACAACTCGCACCTAAAGATGGTAACTTTTTTGTAGAACAAAGCACCTACTCTGCCACCATATTGCAGCAACAATTGCGTTTCGAATTAGTGCCAAATACCTACAACTATCCCTTTAGTTTACATAATGAGATTGCTCCTAAATTTACAGTTAGCAATTTTGAGAACTTACATACAGCCCACTACCACGATTTGCTTGTTGCCAAGAAAAAACCGCATTATTTCTCAGAATTTTTAGAAAATACTGAAAAAGGACAATGGGTTAAAGAACAAATTATTGACCTAAATATTAAACCAGATACTTTGTGGCAAAAATATTTGAAAAAAGCTCGAAAAAAGCTTCGCAAAAATTTTTTCTGAAAAAAGCCAAAAATTAAATATATTTGCTCCCCCAAATACGGTGGTTGTAGCTCAGCTGGTTAGAGCGCCTGATTGTGGTTCAGGAGGTCGTGGGTTCGAGCCCCATCTCCCACCCTTAAAAATACAGAGTGAGTAAGGAAAGCGAAAGCGGACGAACCACTCTGTATTTTTTTCTTTACTCTCATCTTCATTCTCACTCTTATTTTAGGTTTTTAACTTCTGATTTTATGCCAATGTCTCTTGTTATAAAATCCTTTTCAAACAAGGGGCTTCGAGCTGGTGAATACTCTCTTCCGTAAAAAATTATTTGTAAGTGAAGTTTGTTCCAAAGGTTTTTTGGAAAGAGATTTTTTGCATCTTTCTCGGTTTGCTCTACAGATTTTCGACTGCTTAATCCCCAACGATACATTAAGCGATGAATATGTGTGTCAACTGGAAAAGCAGGTACGCCAAATGCTTGCGACATGACTACCGAAGCTGTTTTGTGCCCTACACCCGGAAGTGCTTCTAAATCTTCAAAATTATTTGGAACCTTGTTTTTGTGTTTTTTGATGATAATCTCCGACAATTCATAAATCGCCTTTGATTTTCTTGGTGAGAGTCCACATGGTTTTATGATTTCTCGAATTTCTTCAACGCTAAGTTTCACCATTTTTTGTGGTGAATCAGCTTTTTTGAATAAAATGGGTGTAATTTTATTTACACGTTCATCAGTACATTGGGCAGATAAAAGCACTGAGATTAAAAGCGTGTAGGCATCTTTATGTTTGAGTGGAGCTTCAACTTTTGGATAAAGTTTTTCCAGTTCATGGATAACATATTGTGCTTTCTCTTTTTTTGTCATGTTTAAATTAATTCAATGTTTGAAGCGTTTATCCATCCAATTTTTCCATCTCCAAATTTTATTTTTTTCCAATCTTCTAAAACTTCCAAAATTTCAATTTTGCTGCCTTCGTGTAGCACAAAAGTTACTTTACTTTCTTCTTTTGGCTCTACGTGAATATTAACTTTTGAAGGTATGATAATAGCATATCGTTCTTTTGTTTGATAGTGATTAGTGAAATATGCTAAACTCAAAAAACTTAACGCCAGAAGCAAAGCCGAAATAATGATTGTAATTCTTATTTTATAGTTGATGGATAACAACAATTTAATTACAATAAAAATAGTCGCAATTAAAAAAAATATGAGCGATAAAATGGCGTAAGTATTTGCAGATAAATTTCCAAAAAATAACCTATTTAAAGGACTTTCATGAACCTTCCCAGCCTTATCTCTTATAAGACGATTACAAAAATTTAGATTGTGAATAATGTCTTCATCATTAGGAGATAATTTCTTTGCTTTTTCGTAATATAAAATGGCTTTTCCGAGTTCATTTTGTTTGTAATAGCAGTTACCAATATTATAAAAAATTTCTGCTGAAAAAAAACTAGATTTAGTCAAAGAATCAAAGTAAATGAGTGCTTCTGAATAGTTTTGATTGTTATAATGCTCTATTCCTTTTTTAAATAATTTTTCATTTGAAAATAATTCCAAAGAAGATAAGCAGACTATAATCAATATTAAATACCTATGCTTCATGCTCAATAATTTTTAAATATTGTTTCACTTCTTGGAGCAACTGTGCTGCTGATTTATTTTTAATTGGCGAATATTTTGCTAACTCAATGTTATCAATATTTTCAAGAATATTTTCAATGGTGTTTTGTGACAAATTTTTACTAGATAGTGCGGTTTTGATTTTAGTTTTGTTCCAATCAGCAAGTGTTATGTTAAAATTATAATCTAAGCTTGTTTGCCACGCTTTAATTAATGAATCATAAACGAAATTTTCATTGTTGTTTTTTAGATGTTTTTCTGCATCAATTAAGAGTTTTTTAACTAATTTTTTCTTTACAGAAGTTGAATTTTCCTGTTTAGCTAGTGGCATTAGAATAATCACTAACCATGCTAAAAGTGGAGTTGAAAATATGCCCCAAAACCACCAATTATTTAAAATAAAGGGAGATGCTTTTTTAAGGTTGGCATTGATTTTAACATAATGAATATCGCTGTCAATTATCTCTACATTATTTTTATTATTGCCCAACTCTGTAAAACTTTGAGAGGTGTTTAGTTCTTTTTGCGTTTTGTTTACTTTAATAGAAAACGAAGGCGTCTCTCTAAATTTTATAGTTTTTGTTGTTAAGTCGAAATAATCCAATTTTATTTCTGGGATGCTGTAATTCCCTTCCGCTCTAGGAACGATAAAAAAACTGAATGTTTTACTGCCTTTGTATCCACTGCTTGTTATAGAAATATTTTCTGTTATTTCCGGTTCGTAAGCTTCTAAATCGGGTGGAAGATTTAAATCAATTTCGTTAATTCTATTCAAATTCCCGGTTCCTTCTATTTTAATTTTGATGTCAAAACCCTCATCAACATTGGTTTCTGTTTTTGAAACTTCTGTAAACACATCAAAATTACCCACCAATCCTGACTTTAAATTAGACGGCAATGCATTTACGGTGATGTTGGTACTTGTACTTTTTACTTGTTCAATTTTCGGCTCAGGAACAGAAAAGCCATAGAAATTTTTTCGTCCCATAGTTCTAACGTTTGCTTCAAAAGAAGCAATGTTTAGCTTACCACTTTTTTGTGGAATTAACACTATTTTTTTTAGCTCTAAGGCGTAAAACATTTGCCCGTTGATGGTTTTTGTAGAGAGTTTTGCTTCGTCAGAAAGTTGCTCAGTCCAAAAACCCTCACTTGCATTTAGCCCAGCTATTTCATATCCGTCAGGTCTGTTTTTAGAATAAACTAAATAGCTTGCAGTAATGGGTTCGCCAACGTAAGCACTATTTTTATTTAACTCTATGCGTGCAAATAAATTGGCATTTTCAGAATTGTCAATCGTTTTGCTTTCTCCAACATTTATTACAATGGTATTACTTTTATAACGATTGCCATTAGCAACAAATTCGGCTTGAGGAATCGTAAATTTTCCTTTTTTCAATGCTTGTAAAAGATAGTTTGTAGAGTAGGAGAATTTTTTCTCCATCTGTCCATTTACAATATTTATAGAACTACTTTGACTAGTTCCACCACCGCTTATAACTTTAAAATTTTCAAATTTCGGAGGATAAAATGTGCCCTTTGAATTTGCCTCAATAGTGTATTGAATATAATCTCCAACCGATACATCATCAGAATTTACATACGCCTTCACATCAACATTTTGTGAGTAAATATTGATTAAAAAAAATGAAAATAGTATGACTAAAAATTGTTTCATCACCAATCTTTTTCGGTTTTAACGGGCGTGCCCTGTTCTTTTTTTAAATTAAGTTTTTGTAGCAACTTTTTCTCTTTATTTTCCAATGCTTTTAAGTCTTGCAGTGCTTGATTTTTACTTATGTTTTGGGGTTGTGATGGCTGCTTTTGTTCCTCTTTTTTGTCCTTTCCATCTTTATTTTGGTCTTGCTTTTCTTGCTGATTTTTATCCTTGTCTTGGTCTTCTTTTTTGTCTTCGTTCTTATCCTGATTTTCTTGCGGATTGTTTTCTTCTTGTTTTAGTAAGTTGAGCGTATAAATATAGTTGTACTGTGCTGAATCATTTTTGTAGTCTGCGTTTAGCGATAATTTAAACTGATTAAGTGCCTTTTCAAGTACGTCTTTTTTTAGTTTTTCTGTACTATCATTTGGCGTTGTAATAGAATCATTCAGAAGGTGATATTTTTTCAAATAAGCATTACCAAAGTTGTGATAAATTTTAGTTGTTGATGACGTGTCATTTGTCAAAGTACTAGCTTGTTCAAATTCCAGATAAGCACTATCTAGTAAATTATTTTTGTAATGCGTATTACCCAAATTAAAATAGGAGATATGGTTATTTTTATCATACTCTTTTGCTTGATTAAAATAGCTTTCAGCTAAAGAAAAATTACTACTATCAGCTGCTTCATTTCCTTTTTCAATTAGAGCTTTAAAACGCGCATTGTCTATCTGATTGCACGAAGCAAATATCAGTAAAATTAATATGTACAGTAGTTGTTTCATTCTTCTTTCAGCACTTTTTCATCAATCATTAAAGAAGTTAATAAACATAAAATTCCTAAAGCCAAAAACCATTGAAATTGGTCTTCGTATTCTAAATATTGTTTTTTGTCGTACGCTCGTTTTTCCAAATTTTTTAAGTCATCCAAAATGATATCCAAACCTGAATTTCCAGCAGTTGCTTTTACATACGTTCCTTTACCAATACTTGCCAATTCTTTGAGCATGTCTTCATTTAATTTCGTCAACACGGTGTTGCCATTTTTATCTTTTTTGTTACCTAAAAATTTTTTATTTTTATAGATGGGTATAGGCACACTTTTAGAAGTTCCCATACCAATGGTGTTTATCACAACGCCTTTATCAATGGAACTTTCAGCCATTTCTTTGGCACCTTCTTCATGATTTTCACCATCAGAAATTATAATAATTGCTTTGTTAGTAGAAGTAGAAAAATCAAAACTACTTAGAGCAATATCAATGGCATTACCAATCGCTGTACCTTGCGAATTCATCATATCCGTAGAGATGGACGGAAGAAATAATTTTACTGCAGAATAATCGGAAGTAATAGGAATCTGTGTGAATGCTTTTCCTGCAAAAACAACTACGCCAAATCTGTCTCCACGCAGTTTTTTGGTCAAATTTTCAATGCCTCTTTTTGCTAAATCTAAGCGTGATTGCTCTTCTGACAAATCTCGTGCTAACATGCTTGTAGAAACATCTAAAGCTACAATGATGTCAATGCCTTTAACTTCTAAAGTTTTTTCTTTTGTACCGAATTGTGGATTGAGATAAGCTATAAAAAACAAACTCAACGCTGAGAAAAATAAAACAGCTTTGGCAGTAGTTTTGAACGATGATAGTTTTGGTGTTGAGTAATTCAATAATTTTTCATCGCTCCAGCGTTTTAACGCTTTATTTTTCCATATCAAATTCAAAAGGTAAATAAGCATTAAAACAGGAATTATCAATACATAGATAAAATCGTCTTCATTTTCAATTTTAAATTGTGGATAGTTGTTTTTTGCAAACCAAATAAAAAAGAAAATAACAGCCCACAAAAGAACTTGAGAGCCCACAACAGTAAGACTAGTTGGAATAAGTTTATATGTATTTTTTCTTTCCAAATTAGTGGTTAATTGATTTTAAAATCATTTTACTTAACAACATTTCTAAACCAAAAATTATCATTGCCCACAGAATAAATTTATAAGCCATTTCGGGTAAATCAACATGATATTCAATGGTGCTTATTTTTTGTTTTTCCAACTTGTCAATTTCTTTGTATATCTCCGCTAATTTTTCTTGATTGGTTGCTCTGCGATATTGTCCGCCCGTTAGTTCGGCAATTTCTGTTAATATTTTTTCATCAATTCTTACGTCTACATAATCGTAAATGTAATCGCCCATTGGCGTAATAGCAACAGGAACTTTTACGTTGCCACTATTAGAACCAACCCCAACAGTATAAACGCGAATGCCTAATGTTTTGGCAATTTCTGCAGCAGATAATGGATGCATGTTTCCGTGCGTATTTTCTCCATCCGAAATAAGAATAATTACCTTGCTTGTAGCTTCGCTATCTTTTAGTCGGTTAATGGCTGTTGCCAACCCATAACCGATGGCTGTTCCGCCTTCAACCACACCATTTTTTACTTCTTGAAACAATTTTGTGATTACTTTGTAATCTGTTGTAAGCGGACACTGTGTAAAGGCTTCACTTCCATAAACCACTAAGCCAATTCGGTCATTTTTTCGTTGCTCGATAAATTCAACACCTACTTTTTTTGATGCTTCCAAACGATTTGGTTTAAAGTCGGTCGCCAGCATGCTGTTGGAGATGTCCAAAGCAATCACAATATCAATTCCTTCTATTTCGTGCTTCACAATTTTATCAGAATTTTGAGGAATTTGCGGACGCGCTAAAGCAAATATTAGTAGAGTCAATGCTAATAGTTTCATCCCAAAAAACAAATATGGAAGTATGTGCAAAATACCATTTGGTTTGATAAATTCTGTGGTGCTCAATTTTATTTTATCTTGATGTTTTCTATGTTTTAGAATATAAAAAATAACCATTATCGGTATTGAAATTAACAACCAAAATGCCTTTGGCGAGTGATATGTGTAATCAATCAATTCAAGCATTGTCATTAGGTTTGGTGGCGATGATAAATTCTTTGGCTACATCAATTAATCGTTCATTTTCTTGATTGGATGGCTGCTCTTTGGCAAATTTTACCAAGTCGGCTAAGTTGAGTAGTAATTTCAAATTTTCTTTTTGATTTGTCGGCAAATTTACTGTTCGTAGTAAATCAATAGTCTGAGTTGACGTAAGCTCTAAAGCATTAATGTTATAGCGGTTTTCAATGTATGCGCGAATAGCATCCGTAATTTCAGAGTGATGCTCTTTCACTTTGTTTTTCAACCACAATTCTTTCACTTTTATTGCGTCAATTCTTTCAATAAACTCTTCATGAATAGGTTTGATTGGAACGACAATTTCTTTTGCTTTGTTCAATTGCTTTTGCTTCCATAAATAAAACAAGAAATAAACTAGACCAGGGAGAATTAACAAGACGAGAATCCACCAATACTCAGCAAAAAATAGAAGCAATTTTTCAAAGAATGTCAATGGTAATTCTTCGTTTGGAAAAATACTTTTTTCTGGTTTTTGCATGTCCACTTTTGCATAGTTTACATACACCAAAGATGGTTTTGAAATAATTGTATCGTTGCCATTTAACGCCATAAACGGATCAAGAACTACATAGCCCGTGTCGTAGGTTTGTAGTTGCAGGTTTTGCTTCGATTGTTTTATCGAATCAATAAACAATACATCAATTTTTTTTTGTTTTTTTTCTACGTATTTTGATGTTGATGTAAAGTTGCTGTATTGAAGCGTAATAGAAAATTTTTGCGCTAATTGTATCGTGTCAGGAACATTCAAAACGTCAATAACCGCTTGGCTTTTGGCTAAAAAACAAAATAGAGTAAATAGATATGTTAGCACAAATTTCATCTTCTTTTTAGCAGATTAATCAGGGGCTTTATGTATGATTGTTGTGTTGAAACTTCAACATAATCAATTCCGTTTTTTCTGAAAATGTTTTTTAGCGAGTCGTAATATTTTTTGCTTTGTTTGGCATAATCGTAACGTGCATTTTTTGATGAAGTGTTCACGCCAATCAGTTGCCCTGTCTCAGGATTGATAAGTTGAACGATGCCCACGTTTGGCAATTCTGTTTCGCGTTCATCAAAAATTCTAATGCCAATCGTATCGTGTTTTTTGGCTACTATTTTCAATGATTTTTCAAACTCAGGGCTTAAAAAATCACTCATTACAAATACAATACTTCGCTTTTTTATGGTGTTTCTAAAAAACTGCAAAGCATTATCAATATTGGTTCTGGTGCTTTTTGGTTTTATTTCAATCAACTCACGGATGATGCGCAAAATATGTTTCTTTCCTTTTTTGGGCGGAATAAACAATTCAACCTCATCGCTAAATAAAATCACACCAATTTTATCGTTGTTTTGAATAGCTGAAAATGCCAACGTAGCAGCAATTTCCACCATCATTTCGCGTTTGGTTTGGGTGTTTGTTCCAAAATTTTCTGAAGCAGAAACATCAATCAGCAACATCACTGTCATTTCGCGTTCTTCTTCGAACACCTTTACGTAAGGGTGGTTGAAGCGTGCCGTAACGTTCCAATCAATGGTGCGAATTTCATCTCCGGGCATATATTCGCGCACTTCGCTAAACGCCATGCCTTTTCCCTTAAAGGCAGTATGGTATTCTCCCGAGAACAGTTGAGAAGACAATCCTCGCGTTTTTATTTCAATTTTTCTAACTTTTTTTAAAAGTTCTTTGGTTTCCACAACTCAGCGTTTACGGTACTTGAACTTTATTTAGAATAGTGTTGATGATGGTTTCTACATCAATTTGCTCGGCTTCGGCTTCGTAGCTCAAACCTATACGGTGACGCAACACATTGTGGCAAACACTGCGCACATCTTCAGGAATAACATATCCTCTACGATTGATAAATGCCAACGCTTTTGCAGCTAATGCGATGTTGATACTTGCGCGTGGCGAGCAACCAAATTCAATCAAGGGCTTTAAATTGCTTAATCCGTAATCATCTGGTGTGCGCGTAGCGTAAACGATATCTACAATGTAGCGTTCAATTTTTTCGTCTAAGTAAACCTCTTTCACAATTTGTTTCGCTACTTCAATTTTTTCGGGAGAGAGAATTTGATTGGCTTTCGGGAAACCTTGCGCAGAAATATTTTGACGAATAATCAATTGCTCTTCATTTTTTTGTGGATACTTCAACACCACTTTTAGCATAAATCTATCCACTTGCGCTTCGGGCAGCGGATATGTTCCTTCTTGCTCAATAGGGTTTTGTGTAGCTAACACCAAAAAAGGCTTTGGTAATTTGTGCGAAGTATCGCCAATGGTTACTTGACGTTCTTGCATCGCTTCAAGCAGGGCACTTTGCACTTTTGCAGGCGCACGATTGATTTCATCTGCTAAAATAAAATTGGCAAAAATAGGTCCTTTACGAATGGTAAATTCTTCTTTTTTCTGATTGTAAATCATCGTACCAACCAAATCGGCAGGCAATAAATCGGGTGTGAATTGAATACGGCTAAATTCACCGCCAACACATTTAGCAAGCGTATTAATGGCCAATGTTTTTGCCAATCCTGGAACGCCTTCAAGAAGTACGTGTCCATCTGATAACATACCAATCAGCAGGTTTTTTATCATCTCTTGCTGACCAACAATTACTTTGTTCATCTCTAGCAAAAGCAAATCAATAAACGCACTTTCACGCTCTATTTTTTCGTTGAGCGCTTTTATATCTACAGCAGTTGTAGTAGTTGAATTTTCCATAACGGTTTTTGTTTTAAAATCGACTTCAAAATTAGCGAACGTAAATATCTTAATTCAGATTGTTTATAAGTTCATCGAGTGTGTTAAAAATTGTTAAGCGTTAAAGATACTAAAATGTTCGGCTACGTGTAATTTAGCCATTCTTAAATTTTAAACCAAACATGACTAAAAAAGATTTGTTGCTAAAAGATGTCATTCAAGCTGTAGAACAGTTTCACGATGCGTTTAACATTCCGAATAATTATCAGCCAAAAGGCGATTTGACTGAAGCCGATATTTTGTTGCGTCACCGCCTAATGCAAGAGGAAAACGATGAATATTTAGAAGCTGCCAAGCGTGGAGATATTGTAGAAATAGCCGATGCTTTGGGCGACCAACTCTACATTTTGTGTGGTACTATTTTGAAGCACGGTTTACAACATAAAATTGAAGAAGTGTTTGTAGAAATTCAGCGTTCCAATATGAGTAA
This sequence comes from Bacteroidia bacterium, assembly GCA_046569885.1. GTDB lineage: Bacteria > Bacteroidota > Bacteroidia > Flavobacteriales_D > Parvicellaceae > JBKHVV01. The sequence goes on along the minus strand of JBKHVV010000003.1, from coordinate 25,705 downwards.
ACTCGATGCTAACGGCAAACCGATTTATCGTGAAGATGGCAAAGTGCTAAAAAGCGACTTGTACTTTAGACCGAATATTGCTAAGGTGTTGGAGGGTTAGACTAATTATTTTCCTTCCATTTATTGTACTAAACAAAGTATATAGGTACGCTATACACCTGATAGATTTAGAGTATATAAACTTTTATCGCTCAGAGTAATTTATTTACCTCGTCAATGATGTATTGCTCTAAGTCTTCTGCTGTAGAAAACCCTGAATGGTAAACACGAAGATTGCCTTCTTTATCAATAATAGCCAATGTTGGCAATACCCCTACATTAAGAATGTTCGATGAATTTTCATCTAAAGCGACATTAAATGCATAATTTTTACCATTTATAAAATTCAAAACTTTCTCATCCGTTTCAGTATTCCCACCAGAGTTTACAGCCCAAAATTCTATATTATTATTGTCAGCGAAATACATTGCTGCTTTATTGTAGTAAGGTAATTCTCTTCTACATGAACTACACCATGTAGCCCAATAATTCAACACAACAACCTTCCCTTTTAGAGACGATGAATACACAGAAGTTTTGTTTTTCAAGTCATAAAAGCTAAAACTTTCTACTACCTCATTTTTTTCTTCGTGAAGTTGTTCTTTGGATAAAATAGGAGGAACATAAAATGCCATCAATAATGCAATTGCTAAGTAAACAACAGTTGAAATTATTTTAATGTTTTTTGATTGACTACTTAGCCAAAAGCCTAACCAACTTGCTAAAAAAACCAATGGTCCAAATGGGAATAATCCCCATTGAAAAAAGCTTAATACAATAAACAGTAAGAAAAATCCAAATTGTTCGTATGCCTGTTTAAATGGTGTTTTTTCGGAATCGTTTTTTAGTAATGAATAGATTAATGCAACAATACAAGAAGCAATTATTGCTGTTGATACAAATCCAAAATATATTAAAACTACACTACCAAAAAAGGTAATGTTGGGAACATTTTTAATTATCTTTTCCACACTGTTTTTTAGCTCAATTTGTTATAAAAATTTATGTGTAAAGATATACATACTTCAATCGTTCAAAAGTTAATTTTTCAGAATAAAGTTTGATTATATAATGAAATACAGATAGATTTGCTTCAAATTGAAGAAAAATGAAATTCGGAACTAAAGCAATTCACGCAGGTCAAGAGCCCGACCCAACTACGGGTGCAATTATGACGCCTATTTATCAAACAAGCACCTATGTTCAAGAATCACCTGGCAAACATAAAGGGTATGCATACGCAAGAGGTAAAAATCCAACGCGCAAAGCTTTAGAAGAGTGTATTGCTTCTTTAGAAGATGCAAAGTACGGTATTTGTTTTTCTTCTGGAATGGGCGCTATAGATGCTGTAGCAAAATTGCTTCGACCTGGTGATGAGGTTATCACTGGAGACGATTTATATGGTGGAACGTACAGAATGTTTACCAAGATATTTGCTCATTTTGGTATTAAATTTCATTTTATAGATTTGAAGGATATAAACAACATTTCAAAGTATGTTAATGCTAATACAAAATTGCTATGGATTGAAACACCAACCAATCCAACCATGCAAATTATAGACATCGAAGCATGTTCAAAAATTGCCAAAAAACACAATGTGATTTTTGCGGTTGACAATACCTTTGCATCGCCTTATTTACAAAATCCAATTGCTTTGGGTGCAGATATTGTAATGCACTCCGTTACCAAATATTTAGGCGGACACAGTGATGTGGTGATGGGTGCTTTGTGCACGAACGATGATAAATTGTATGAGCAATTGGCATTTATTCAAAATTCATGCGGTGCAAATCCTGGTCCACAAGATAGTTTTTTAGTGTTGAGAGGTATCAAAACGCTTCATGTTCGCATGGACAGGCATTGTTTCAACGGCAGAAAAGTAGCTGAATTTTTAAAGACACATCCTAACATAGAAAAGGTTTATTGGCCAGGGTTTGAAGACCATCCTAATCATGCTATCGCAAAAAAACAAATGCGCGATTTTGGTGGAATGATTTCCATCGTTCTAAAAAATGCCAATTTGGATAAAACATTTAAAATTGCCTCTTCTTTTAAAGTATTTTCATTGGCAGAATCGTTAGGTGGTGTAGAGTCTTTGATAAACCATCCTGCAACCATGACACACGCCTCTATTCCAAAAGAAGAGCGCGAAAGAGTAGGCGTAGTAGATAATTTACTAAGATTGAGTGTAGGAATTGAAGACATTGAAGATTTATTGCAAGATTTAAAACAAGCTTTAGCATAAACTTACCAAAATGAAAGGAACAACATTTGCCGTAATTGGCGTAGGAAAATATGGCTACGAAATAGCCCAAAAGTTAGCCCAAAAAGGTGCTCAAGTGTATGCTTTTGATGTAGATGAAGAAAAAATTGATAACATAAAGGACGAAGTAGCTTTTGCCGTAACACTTGATTCTACTGATGAAAAAGCACTTTTATCTCAAAAAATAGAAGACGTTGACGCAGCCATTGTAGCCATAGGCGAAAATTTTGAAGCCGTTATTTTAACAGCTGTTCACTTGCAAGAAATAGGTGTAAAACGTGTAATTGCGCGTGCAAGTGGAAAGCAGCAACGCATGATTTTGGAAAAGATAGGAATCAAAGAAATACTCTCGCCTGAAGATGAAGTTGCCAAAAGCGTAGTAGAAAAATTAATCAATCCTAATATTCTTTCTTCACTACAATTACCAGATGATTATGAGATTGTTGAAGTAAAAGCCCCTAAAGGAGTTTTTAGCAGAAACATTAAAGAATTGGCGTTAAGAGGAAATTACCGCCTTACACTAATTGCCATAAAACGTGAGTTTGAGAAAGAAAACGGAGAAGAAAAAACCTTAGAACAGCACATTATTGGTGTGCCAAGCTACGATACACAAATATTAGAAAAAGATACTCTGCTATTATTTGGAACAGGTAACGATGTTCAACGTTTTCTGGAAATAAACGAGTAAATCTTATTTTAGGAGTACAATAATCCTTTATTTTTTATGATATTTTCAAAAATAATGTTCTTATACAGACATTTCTTTTGCAAAAAAATGACTATATTTATATCAACTAAACTTTAATTACACAATTTTATGAAACTTAAATTTTTACTTTTCTCTGCATTTTTTGCATTGTTTTCGGCAGTGTCTTTTTCTCAAATTGATGGACACCACTGTGGGTTTGACGATATTTACGATAAGATGAAGCAAAACAATCCTGAAGAATGGCAAGAGTATCTTGATGCGCATGGCAGCATTTTAGAAGCCACTAAAAAAATGATTGCTGAGCAGAAGTTAAGTGGAGCTAAAAAGTCAGCAGCAACTTATACCATACCCGTTGTGTTTCATGTGCTACATAATGGTGGTCCCGAAAACATTTCCTATGCTCAAATTGAATCAGCTATAGATAGATTAAATGAGTGTTTTAATGGCTATAATCCAGAACTTTCAACCATTCAAAGTGTTTTTACTCCTTTAACAGTAAATATGGGTGTAGAATTTAAGCTTGCTAAACGCGCACCTAATGGAGCATGTTTTAATGGTGTTACTAGAACCAAGTCTGAAGAAACAGAGAGTGGCGATGAGTCTGCGCAATTAAATGCAATTAAAACAGGAAATGATGTATACCAGGGCGAATGGCCAACGGATGAGTATTTGAATATTTTTGTGGTTAAAACATTGGCTTCTGCTGGTGCTGCTGCGTATGCTTATTTTCCACAAAGCACAAGTATGCGTTATGGTGTTTGGTCTCAACATACTTATATTGGAGATACAGGAACTTCAAATGCAGGGAGAAGCGGAACGGTAGTTCATGAACTTGGACATTGGTTTGCACTTTACCATCCGTGGGGCACTAAAAACCTTGCGGGGTCAAATAATAATCCCTCTCCCTCAGATTGCGGAAATACTGATAACAACGATTATGTAGATGACACCCCAAAAACTATAGGAAATAAAACATGTGACCTTGATGCAAATACCTGTGACGAAGATGACCCATACTGGGATTCAAGGAGTTTTCCAACGCCAATGATTGACAACGTAGAAAACTTTATGGATTATTCATATTGCTTTAAGATGTTTACCATTGGTCAGGGCGATAGAATGACAGCTGCCCTAAATTCTTCTACAGGTGGACGCAACAACCTTTGGAAAGCTGCTAACTTAACTGCTACTGGTGTAGACGACCCAGAGATTCTGTGTAAAGCAGAATTTGACGCCAATAAATATGAAATTTGTGCAGGAGAGAGTATCAGTTTTACAGATATGTCTTACTTTAGCATTACTGGTTGGAACTGGACGTTTACGGGTGCAGATGTTGCCAGTTCTGGCGATCAAAATCCTACCATCACCTATTCTACGCCAGGAGTATATGATGTAACTTTAGAAGTAACCGATGGGTCAACGTCTCAATCAAAAACTAGAACGGCAATGATTCGTGTTCTTCCTAACCCAGGAAATACGGTGAATTTTACTGAAAGCTTTGAGACTTCAAATGTTCCAGATATTAATTGGACGGTAAGCGAAGATTATGAAAGTGACTATAATGAATCTACAGCAGCCTATGTTACTGGTAGCAAATCTTTAAGAATTACCAATTCAGGTTCAAGAGCAGGAAATGTATACAATCTGATATCCACAACGTATAATATGTCTAGTTTTGAAAAACCAGTGATTAATTTCTACTATGCATTTGCTAAACGCTCGGACAGTAATACGGATATTCTAAAAGTTTACGTATCTAAAGATTGTGGCATTACGTGGACATTGAGAAAATCCATTTCTACTTCAAGCATAGCAACAGCACCCAATACCACAAGTACCTTTGTTCCCACTAGCGACCAATGGGCATTTATAGAGATGACAAATTTAACTTCAGATTTTGCTACAGAGAGTTTTAGAGTTAAGTTTGAATTTACTAGCGGAGGGGGTAACTATTTTTATCTGGAAGATATTAATATTATTGGTGAAGGAACAGCTGCTGTAGGTATAGATGAGTATCAAGGGGCAAATGTGTTAAGCTATTATCCTAACCCAACCGAAGGCAATTCAATAAACTTGTATGTAGAATTGCAAAATAGTTCAAATGTGAAAGTGAATATTTATGACCTTGTTGGTAGAAAACTACAAATAATTGATTTAGGTCTTTTGTCAACTGGAAAAATAGAACTACCAATCAACACTTCAAATTTGTCAAGCGGAACCTACCTATTTGAAACCATTTTAAACGGAGTGCCTTCTAAAATGGATAAGATTATTGTGGAGTAGGAAATAAAAACATTTTAAAATCAAAAAACCCCGAAATTTTTCGGGGTTTTTTGTTACAACAAAAACAAAACTTACTCTTTACTTACTTATTTAAAACAGATTTCACCACACTTGAAATGAGGCTTCCATCAGCTTTTCCTTTTAATTTTCCCATTACGCTTCCCATTACTTTACCCATATCTTGAGGACCAACAGCACCCATCTGCGTAACGGTTTCTTCCACCACTTTACGTACAGCAACTTCGTCCATTTGTTCGGGAAGGTAGGCTTCAATTATTTTCGCTTGAAACTCTTCAACCTGCGCTAAGTCACTTCTATTTTGCTGATTGAAAATGCTAGCAGCATCTACGCGTTGCTTATACAATTTTTTCAAAATAGAAATTTCCGCATCTTCACTTACAGAACCATCGCCACCTTCTTTAGTTGCTTCAATTATTAAGGCAGCTTTTATAGCTCTTAGAGCTTCAAGTTTTTCTTTTTCTTTAGCCAGCATTGCCGACTTTATATCATTATTTATGCGTTCTGTTAAACTCATAATTAATCTACGTTATCGTGTAAAAATGAATTGTTATCACGAAGATTGATGATGCGTTTTCCGTTTTCATCTTTTTCTTCACTAATCGTAAATTTTGAAACATTAGATTCAGATGAATGCGGTGTATCTTCTAACTTTAAATTTCTACGTCTGTAAGCAGGCTCATTTTCCAATTCTGTCAATCCTGCAGGAGTGCTTAATTTTAAAGTGAGTTCTTTAATTCGTGCAATGCGCTCTTCCGATTTTTTTAATTGCTCCTCTCTTGAAATAGAGCTTTCGTCATTACTTTTTGACGATGAAGCAGTGGTAGATGAGGTTTGTTTTTCTTCATTAACAGATTCGTCTAAAAAATAACGCTTAACAGGTTCTTGAGGCGTATTTGATGCGGTCGGTTGTTGAGCAGGAGCAGCTTTGATAAAAGGCTCTTCACTGCTTTCTTCATTGGTAATATCAAACGTAATTTCTGTTTGAGGTTTTTCATTTACATTATTCGATGAAGAATCGTTTACCAAAAAAGGTTCTTCCAGTTCTTCCTCTGCATTTTTTGAATTTTCTACAGAAGGCATTTCGTTAATTACAGCCTCTTTGCTTGCCACAGGACTTTCCATCGGAGCAGTAATTTCAGATTTTAATTCTTCATCTAAATTCATGCGCTTTTTCTGTGGTTCTCTTTGAGAAATTCCAGTATCTGGTGAAGAATTAAATCCTGTAGCAATCAGCGTTACACAAATTGAACTTCCTAAATTTTCATCCAATGCATGACCCCAAATTACATCGGCACTGCTTCCGGCTTCTTCTTGTATGTAATCGGTAATATCTGAAATTTCATCCATCGAAACTTCATTATTTCCGTAAGTAATGTTTAATAATACATATTTAGCTCCAAAGATGTTGTTGTCATTGAGTAGAGGAGAAGCCAACGCTTTCTCTACTGCTTTCACGGCTCTATTTTCACCTTCGGCAGTTGCGCTACCCATTATGGCAACACCGCTATTGCGCATTACGGTATTTACATCGTTAAAGTCAACGTTAATTTGACCCGTTACAGAAATCAATTCTGCAATACCTCTTGCAGCGGTTGTAAGTACATCATCTGCTTGTGCAAATGCACTACTCAACGAAAGATTGCCAAACATTTCTCTCAACTTGTCGTTATTAATAATAAGTAGCGTATCTACAGAATCTCTCATTTCTTCAATACCCATTTCTGCTTGCTGTTTTCTTTTTCTTCCTTCAAAACCAAATGGAACAGTAACGATACCCACCGTAAGTATGCCCATATCTTTGGCTTGTTTTGCAATAACAGGAGCAGCGCCAGTTCCAGTGCCACCGCCCATTCCGGCAGTAACAAACACCATTCGGGTATTGTTGTTCAAAATTTCTTTTATCTGCTCAATGTTTTCGATGGCTGCATTTTTTCCAACTTCTGGAAGAGAGCCAGCACCACGACCTTCGGTTAAACTTTCGCCCAACTGAATTTTTAATGGAACAGGACTGATGTCTAATGCTTGTGCATCGGTGTTGCATACTAAAAAGTCAACACCTTTAATGCCTTGTTTGTACATGTGGTTTACAGCATTACTACCTCCGCCACCAACGCCAATCACCTTTATGATTGAAGCGTTTTCTTTTGGTAAATTAAATTTCATCATCATGGTATTTTGTTTTTGTTGTTTTTGTTTTTCGTTCACTAGTTTATTAATTCATTAGTTTTTTAGGACTTTATAACTTTCAACCTTTAACCTTCAACCTTCAACTTCTTTTTTAATCAATGTTTTCGTCAAAAAATCCTTTTACAATTTTTTCGAAGAAATTGCTTTTTGGTCTTTGTTTTTCTTTGTTTGGATTTGATTGCTCTACACGTTGACGTTCTAATGTTTCAAATCCTTTGATTACTAGACCAACACCTGTTGCATAAGTTGGAGTGGTAATGTTTTCGATGGTGTTTTTGCCTAATTGTTCTGTCGGTAAACCAATGCGTGCATCCATTCCTGTTACAAATTCAAATAGCTGACGTATGTATTTAAGTTGAGAACCACCGCCTGTAATTACAATTCCTCCAATTAATTTGCGCTCGTAGCCCGAAGATTTTATTTCGTAAAAAATGTGCTCAATAATTTCTTCCATTCTTGCGCGAATTATTTCTGAAAGATTTTTTACAGAAATTTCTTTTGGGTCGCGACCTTTCAGCCCAGGTATGCAAACGATTTCGTTTTCTTGACCATTGATGGCAATAGCAGCTCCGAATTTTGTTTTCAATAATTCTGCTTGACGTTGAAGAATAGTGCAGCCTTCTTTTATATCATCGGTAATGATGTTGCCACCAAAAGGAATCACCGCTGTGTGGCGAATCATTTTGTCTTGAAAGATAGCAATGTCGGTTGTTCCACCGCCAATGTCAACCAATGCTACACCTGCTTCTTTTTCATCTTCGGTAAGTACGGCAGATGCAGAAGCGAGTGGTTCTAAGGTAAGCTCAGCAACTTCTAAGCCTGCTTTAGCAACACACTTATAAATATTTCTGATAGCAGAAACTTGACCTGTGATGATGTGAAAATTTGCTTCTAAATGACTACCCGCCATTCCAATCGGGTCTTTAATGCCTTGTTCTCTATCAACAATAAAATCTTGAGGAATTACATGGATGATTTCTTCACCAGGCAACATCACTAATTTGTACATGTTATTCTCTAGTTGAATAACATCTTTTTGTTTGATTTCTTCTTCAAAATTATCGCGCGTAATCATGCCACGATGTTGATGACTTTTGATGTGCTGACCAGCAATACCAACGTTTACCACGCGAATTTCTACACCCGATTTTGCTTCGGCTTCTTCTACGGCAGCTCTTATTGAATGAACTGTTTTTTCAATATTTGACACAATGCCTCTTGAAACACCTAACGATACCGACTTCCCGATACCAAGAATTTCAATCTTTCCGTTTTCGTCTTTTTTTCCAACGATACATGCAATTTTAGTTGTGCCTATATCAAGGCCAACAATGATTTCTGGTGAATTTACTGTACTCATACGTCTGTCTTTTTGGAGCAAATTATTTGTTTGTTGTATTTTAAATTTAAATGATTGTACTTGTTTAATTCGTTTGGTTTGATGGCATTTTTATAAAAATATTTCAGCCTAAAAAATTTATCTTCTATGTTGCTTGCATCACCTACAATGATGTGTTGTTCGCCAACTCTTGGAATAAGAATAATGTCTTGTTGTTCGTCAACATATATTTGTACAATCTGACTATTCAAAAAAGTATCTTTTGCAATGTGTGATGAAATAATAAAAATATCGTCCAACAAACTTTTTCTCAGTTGTATGTCATTTTGATTAAGTACATTTTGTCTATTCGTGTTAGGATTTTCAAAAATGTTTCCATTGGCAATATGCGTATTGGCAACTTTATAACTTGAAAGTGGCATTACCTTTCCTTTGTTGTCAATATAAAAACTTAGCCCTTTGTGATTGATGATTCTTACAACTGGAGTTCTTTCTTTTATATCAATAAAAATGCTGCCATCTAACGATTTGAAGATTTCTACACGTTCAACTTCATTAATTGAATAAAGAAACTCTTCAATTTTTCCTGTATTTATTTCTTCGATGGTTTGCTTGGTAAAATTGTAGCCTTTATTTTTTAATAAATTCAAAATGATTTTTTCTGATAAAAAATTAAAACCGCCATCGTTTTTTATTTTCACTTCAGGAGTTTTACACAGTGTTGATTGGTGTTTTTTGTTAGTGAAACTTAGCAACACACCAATACCTGATATAAATAAAATCCAAAGCGATATTTTAATTAGTTTATGCAACGTTTTTAGTAGTTTTACTTAGTTGTTGTTTTATCGGTTCTACAAATTGGTCAATATCTCCTGCGCCCATTGTAAGTAATACTTTCGGATTGGTTTTTTCAATCCAATTAAGGATGTCTTTTTTTTCACAGAAGTGCTTATCGTTGATGTCAACTAATGACAATAGCCAGTTTGATGTAACGCCTTCAATGGGTAATTCTCTGGCAGGGTAAATTGGAACAAGACAAAGACTATCAAGTAGCGATAGGCTTGTTGCAAAATCTTCTGCAAAATCTTTTGTTCTACTATATAAATGTGGTTGAAAAATTCCCGTGATTTTTTCCTTAGGATACAATTCTTTCACAGAATTTACAAATGCTTTTATTTCTTCCGGATGATGTGCGTAATCATCAATATAAACTTTTTCGTTGGTGTTAATTTGATAGTCAAATCTGCGTTTTACACCTTTGTATGTTTTGATGGCTTCTACAATAATTTCTTTTTCAATGCCAACCTCCAAACTTAGCGCTAATGCCGCTAAAGCATTTTCCACATTGTGTCTTCCTGGTAGTCCGCAAACGATATTTTTTATAGTTTCGTTTGGTGTAATTGCATCAAAACTATAATGATGATTTTCTATACGAATGTTTGTTGCAAAGTAATTGGCAGCGTTATCGGTAATAGAATAAGAAATATGATTTCGAGTGATGCCAATTCCTTTTTTAGCCACACAAATTTCTGACACCAGATTTGCAAATTCTTGAAATGATTTTTTTACAGAATCTATGCTTTGGTATATGTCCAAATGGTCTGCATCGGTTGAAGTGACGATGGCATAGTTTGGATTTAACTGCAAAAATGAACGATCAAATTCATCAGCTTCTACAACTACATTTTTGCTGTTTTTTTCTAACAAAAAATTGCTGTTATAATTGCTTGAAATTCCACCTAAAAAGGCATTGCACTTTTCATTTGATGTTGAAAGAATATGTGCCAATAGGGTAGAAGTAGTCGTTTTTCCGTGAGTTCCTGCAACAGCAAATGTTGTGTAATTTTTGCTTATTTCACCTAATGCAGCAGCACGTTTTACAATATTGAAATTATTTTTTTGAAAATACATTAATTGCTTGTGCTCTTTTGGAACAGCAGGCGTATAAATCACCAACGTATTTTCTATATTAAATGATGAAGGAATTAAATTGACATCATCTGTAAAGTGCACATCAATACTTTCGCTTTGTAATTCTTTTGTAAGCTCCGTTTCTGTGCGGTCGTAGCCAACAACATTTTTTTCTTGAGCTTTAAAATAGCGAGCAAGAGCACTCATGCCAATGCCACCAATGCCTACAAAAAAGATGTTATGTATGTTATCTAAGTTCACTTACTTTTTTATCAATTTTAACACTTCATTACATATATCATCGGCTGCATGTGGTTTACCTAAAGCAGCGATGTTTTTTGAAAGTTGCTCTCTCAACTCCATATTTTTCAGTAGTTCTATGGATTTAGCTCCTAAATTAGATATTGCCTCAACGTCTTTTACAAGCAGCGCTGCCAACTTATTAACCAACGACATTGCATTTTTCGTCTGATGGTCTTCTGAAACGTTTGGAGAAGGCACTAAAATGCACGGTTTTTTAACCAGACATAACTCTGAAATTGACAATGCACCAGCACGAGAAATGACCATATCGGCAACTCCATAAGCTAAATCCATTCTGCTAATAAATTCGTGTACTTTAATGTTGTTGAAATTTTTACTTGCTTCTTTTGCCTTCTCAAAAAACAGTTTTCCTGTTTGCCAAATTACTTGTACATTTTCTTTTTGGTATTCTTTTAAATATGCCAAAATGCTTTCGTTGATAGTGCGTGCGCCCAAGCTACCACCAATAATCAAGATGGTTTGCTTGTTGTTATCTAAGTTAAAATAACGTATACCCTCTGCTTTATTATTGCTCAAATTAGCAATGTCTTTTCTCACAGGATTTCCGGTAACAACAATTTTTTCTTTTGGAAAAAATCGTTCCATACCATCATAAGCCACACAAATTTTGTGTGCTTTTTTTGCTAGAAGTTTATTGGTAATTCCTGGATAAGAATTTTGTTCTTGAAGCAAAGTAGGTATGCCTAATTTTCCTGCTACGTTTAATAATGGACCGCTTGCGTAACCACCTACACCTATTGCTATATCTGGGTTAAATTCTTTTACAATTTTTTTTGCGTCCGTCAAACTTTTTAAAAGTTTAAACGGAAAACTTAAATTTTTTAATGTTAATCTACGTTGAAATCCTGCAATGGTGAGTCCTACAATTTTATAACCTGCCGCAGGCACTTTTTCCATTTCCATTTTTCCTTTTGCGCCTACAAATAAAATATCTGCATCAGGATGTTTTTCTTTTATCGCATTAGCAATAGCAATCGCAGGAAAGATGTGTCCTCCCGTTCCTCCTCCGCTAATGATAACTTTAGGCGGCTGCATAATTTTCATTTTTTGAAGGTGAAACAGAAGGCTCTTCTTTATGAAGTTCTCTACTAACACTAAGGATAATGCCGAGTGAAAAGCAAGTAAATAAAATGGATGTTCCACCCATGCTAATTAATGGTAAAGGTTGTCCTGTAACGGGCAAAAGATTTACGCCAACACCCATATTTATAAGCGCTTGAAATACGATAGAAAAACTTAAACCTAATACCAAAAATGAACCGAAGAATGAATCGAGTTTGGCACTCATTTGTAAACTTCGCGTAAGTAAAATAATGTAAAGTAAAATGAGTAACCCTCCGCCAAAAATTAATCCGAATTCTTCAATGGTTACTGCAAAAACAAAATCTGATTGTGCTGAATATAATGCATTTTTTACGGTTCCATTTCCTGGACCTTTTCCAATAATACTTCCATTTGCGATACAAATTTTTGCTTGATTGGATTGATAATTTTCTTTGTTGTCGAGTTCTTTATTTTCTTTTCCTGTAAATGCAAATACACGTGAAGTCCATGTTTCTGCGCGTGGTAGTAAACCAGGGAAAGCAGTGTTTAGTAAGATTAAAATTGCAAAAACTCCAACAGCACTACCTATAATACCCAACAAATGTTTTATTGCTGCGCCACCAACAAACAACATAATAAATATGATAGCAAACAGCATGGCTGCCGTAGAGAAGTTGGCAGGTAAAATCAATCCGCAAATTAGACCCACAGGAATTAATATTGGCAATAATCCTTCTTTGAAATTTTTAATCACATCACGCTTCATTGATAGCATTCGTGCTACATAAATAATGAGCATCACTTTAGCTAAGTCGGATGGTTGAAAGCCCAAAAACCATCTGCTGGCTGAGTTTACACTTGTGCCAAATATTAAGGTTAATGCTAGTAAGATTATTGATACCCAAATTCCAATGACAGAAATTTTAGAGAAGAATTTGAAATTAATTTTATGTACGTAATAGATGATGGCAATTCCTGCACACACAAACAACGCATGCTTAAATAAATACGGTGTTGCATCGCCATCCGTTAGTCTGTAAGCCATGTTCGAGCTTGAACTGTAAGCAATAACGATAGAGAACATAGATAGTAAAATGATTACCATCCATATTACTTTATCACCAGATAAATATTTAAGAAACTGACTCACTTTTTGTGTTTAGTGTTTCGCACTTTATAACCTTTCAACTTTTAACTTTCAACCTTCAACCTTCAACTTTCAACCTTCAACTTTCAACCTTCAACTTTCAACCTTCAACTTATTGTATTTACAATTTCTTTAAAGTGATTACCTCTTTCTCTGTAACTTTCGTATAGCTCAAAGCTTGAATTTGCAGGAGAAAATAATACAACATCGCCACTCGATGCTAGCTCTGATGCTTTTTTAATAGCATTTTCAAGTGTAATAAAATGTGTGTAGCTATCTGTAATTGGCGTAAGTTTTTTGCTTAGCTCATTACTAAAATTTCCAAAACTGATTACGCTTTTCACTTTTAGTTTTACTTCTCTTTCAACCAACTCTACATGCTGCTCTGTGTCAGACGAGCCAACAATCCAAACAATAGGTTGTTTGATATTTTCAAGAGAATACAACGTAGATTCCATATCGGTAGATTTAGAATCGTTGATGTATGTAATACCATTTACTTCTGCGATTTTTTCTAAACGATGTGATATGTCCGAAAGTGCACTTAAGCTTTGTTTTCGTGCTTCAACAAGTTGATTTTTTAAGGTGCTTATTTTGCTCATGGTGTCTTAGTGTTTGGTGTTTAGTTCATTGGTTTATTAGTTCATTGGTGATTGGGGAATTGTTATAAGTTATTGGTTGAAATACATAATTCACTATTCGTTTTTAATTCATCATTTATTACAGTCTTTTAACGGCTTTTTTAAATTGATTACCTCTGTCTTCGTAATCCTCAAACAAATCAAAGCTTGCGCAGGCAGGAGAAAGAATTACCGTTTCATCTTTTTTTGCTAAGCGATATCCCAACGCAACTGCTTCTTCTGCGTTTTTTGCCTCTACGATGGTTTCTACTTTATCGCCAAATGCTTTGATAATTTTTTTATTGTCTTTACCAAGGCATACAATGGCTTTAACTTTTTCTTTCACCAAATCAAAAAGCATCGAGTAGTCGTTGCCTTTATCAACACCACCAACTATCCAAACAGCTTTGTTTGAAAGATTTTCAAGAGCATACCAAGTTGAATTTACATTGGTTGCTTTTGAGTCGTTAATAAAATCAATGCCGTGAATTCGCGCTACAAATTCCAAGCGATGTTCGATGTTTTGAAAATCGGATAGACATTCTCTAATTACTTCTTTTCTCAAGTCGAGAACTCTTGCTGCAACTCCCGCAGCCATTGAGTTTAGGGCATTGTGTCTGCCGCTTAGTGCTAATTCAAAAATGGACATAGTAAATGGTTGTTTGTTGTTTGTTTTTATATGGATGTTGTTGTTACTTATGTATGCGCCTTCCTCAAAAGTTTCGATAAGGCTGTATGGATATTTTTTTGCTTTGATGTTACGTTTTTCTACTTCTTGTTTGGTTATTTCATCGTCATAGCAATAGATAAAAGAGTCGTTTTCTGTTTGATTATTGGTGATACGAAATTTAGAATTGACATAATTTTCCAATTTGTAATCGTATCTATCTAAATGGTCTGGAGTGATGTTGGTAAGAATGGCGATGTCTGCTTTAAAGTCAAACATATCGTCTAACTGAAAACTGCTTAATTCTAAAACGTAGTAATCACGATGGCTTGTAGCCACTTGATAAGCGAAGCTTTTTCCGATGTTTCCGCCAAGTCCAACATTTAAACCTGCTTTATCTAATATGTGATGAACAAGTGAAGTAGTAGTTGTTTTTCCGTTGCTTCCGGTGATGCAAATCTTTTTCGCGTTGGTATATCTTCCGGCAAATTCTATTTCAGAAATCACAGGAATATTTTTACTTTTTATTTTTTGAATGAGTTCTGCTTTGTCTGAAATTCCAGGACTTTTTATGACTTCTTTCGATTGAAGAATTTTTTCTTCGCTGTGTGTATTTTCTTCAAACGAGATGTTGTTTTCTTGAAGTAGTTTTTTGTATTTTTCCTTAATGATTCCTTTGTCACTAACAAACACATCAAATCCTTTGACTTTCGCCAAAAGAGCAGAGCCAAAGCCACTTTCACCTGCACCGAGCACAGTGATTAAGTTATTAGTTGATATGTTGTTTTTTTCTTTCAACGGTTCTTAGCGTACTTTAAGTGTTACGATGGATAATACCGCGAGAATGATTCCAATAATCCAAAATCTCGCTACGATTTTTGCTTCGTGAATGCCTTTTTTCTGATAGTGGTGATGCAAAGGAGACATCAAGAAAATTCTTCTTCCTTCGCCATATTTCTTTTTGGTGTATTTGAAGTAAGCAACTTGCATCATTACCGATACATTTTCAATTAAGAAAATGCCGCAGAAAATAGGAATGAGCAATTCTTTGCGAATGGCAATAGCAAACGTGGCTATGATTCCACCTAATGCTAAACTGCCTGTATCGCCCATAAATACTTTTGCCGGATAGGCGTTGTACCATAAGAAACCAATGCATGCACCAATAAATGCACTAATAAAAATTACCAATTCACCTGTGTTGGGGATGTATAAAATGTTTAAGTAATCTGCAAAAATGGCGTTGCCCGATAGGTAAGCAAAAATGGCTAACGTAACACCAATTATTGCCGAAGTTCCTGTTGCTAAACCATCAATGCCATCGGTGATGTTGGCTCCGTTGGATACGGCAGTTACAATAAGAATTACCATCGGAATGAAAATTATCCACGACCATTTTTCTGTATTATCGCCTAAAAATCCAAGTAGCCATTTGTAGTCAAATTCGTTGTTTTTTACAAATGGAATGGTTGTTTTTGTTGATTTGGTTTCTTTCCATTCGTAGTTTTTTTCGTTTTCTAGTTCGCCTCTGTCATTGTAAACAGAAATTTGCGTGTCGTCTAATTCAACTTTTTCTTTGATAACAACATCATCGTTAAAGTAAAGTAGTGAGCCCACAATTATTCCTACGCCAATTTGTCCTACGATTTTGAATTTCCCTGCTAATCCGCGTTTATCTTTTTTGAATACTTTGATGTAATCATCTAAAAACCCAACAAAACCCAGCCACACGGTTGCAATAAGCATGGTGATGGTGTAAATATTTTTTAAGTTGGCAAATAATAATGTTGGAATAATGATGGCTGCCAAAATGATTAAACCACCCATGGTTGGCGTACCTTCTTTTTCTTTTTGTCCGTGCAATCCAAGATCTCTAACCGATTCGCCTACTTGTTTTCTTCTAAGCATGGCAATTAATTTTCCGCCAAACATCATAGAGATGATGAGCGAAACAATGACTGTTAATGCTGCTCTAAAAGAGATGTACTGAAACAACCTTGCTCCGGGAAAATCGAAGTGTTCGTTTAAGTATTCAAAGAGATGGTACAACATATTATTTATTTTGTTCGGTTAATGTTTCCGTTAAAATTTCCATGTCATCAAAGGCAGTAATTACACCTTTTATATCTTGATATTTTTCGTGTCCTTTTCCTGCAACTAAAATAATGTCGCCATTGTGAGAAATGGAGCACGCTGTTTTAATCGCTTCTTTTCTATTTACGATTGCTAACGTTTTTTTGCGATGCTCTGCAGGAACGCCTTGTTGCATTTGTGTAATGATGTCTTCTGGCTCTTCACTGCGTGGATTGTCTGAAGTAAAGATGACTTGGTCGCTTAGCTCACAAGCGATTTTTGCCATGAGTGGTCGCTTGGTTCTGTCTCTATCTCCACCGCAACCAACCACAGTAATCACCAATTCATTTCCCGTGCGAATTTCTTTGATGGTTTCCAAAACATTTTCGAGTGCATCAGGAGTATGTGCATAATCTACAATGGCAGTAATTCCACCTTTTGTTTTGATGTATTCAAAACGACCTTCAACAGAATTTAAATTGCTTAGCGTTGTAAGCACATCTAATTTTTCTTTACCTAATAGAACCGCTACAGAGTATGCCACCAAGGCATTATAGGCATTAAACCCACCAATTAATTTTGTGTAAACTTCTTGCCCGTCAATATTTAATACTAAACCACTGAAGCGATTTTCTAACACTTTTGCTTTGAAGTTTGCCAACGTTTTTATTCCATACGTATGCACTTTTGCTTTTGTATCTAACACCATGGTTTCTCCATGCGTTTGGTCGTTGTTGACTAACGCAAAGGCGTTTTGAGGTAACTCATCGAAGAATCCTTTTTTGGCTTTTATGTAATTGTCAAATGTTTTGTGATAATCTAAATGGTCGTGGGTGATGTTGGTAAACACAGCGCCAGTATAGGTTAAACCTTTGATGCGTTTTTGGTCAACCGCATGACTGCTCACTTCCATAAAGCAGTGCGAACATCCTTTCTCAACCATGCTGTTTAATAATTTATTTAGGTCGAGTGGATTTGGTGTGGTGTGCGTTGATGGAACTTCTTCGGTGTGAATTTTATTGACTACGGTAGAAATCAACCCAACTTTGTGTCCCATCAATCGGAATAAGTTGTAAAGAAGTGTTACGGAAGTTGTTTTTCCGTTGGTACCTGTTACACCAACTAATTTTAATTTCGATGAAGGGTTATCGTAATAGTTAGATGCCATTGTGCCCAACGCAGCGTGAGAATCTTTTACTTTTATATAAGTAATTCCTTCTTTTGTGTTTAAAGGAAGTTCTTCGCAAACAACAGCAATGGCGCCATTTTCAATACAGCTATCAATAAATTGATGACCGTCTGCAACGGTTCCTCTAATGGCAACAAATATGGATGAAGAAGTAACCTTGCGTGAATCGAAAGCGATGTTTTCAATAGCTAAGTTTGAAGAACCTTTGATGTCTTCAATGCTTACTCCATAAAGTATATCTTTCAATAATTTCATTTAGCGTAATGTGATAGTTATGTTTGATGTTTGTGTTACTAATGCTCCTGCTGTTACCGATTGTGTAACAACTCTTCCGTTGCCTACAACTTGTACAGAAATTCCTCTCGATTCTAAAGCATATAAAGCATCTTTAAGTCCCATGCCGAGAACATTTGGTACCATCTTCATGCTGTAATCTCTTTCGTAGATTTCAATTTTGTTTTGTTTTGCTTCTGTTGCAACAAAATCACTTTTAGGTTTGGTGTAGCTAAGATTGAAATAGTCAAATGCTTTTTGTGTATCGTAGCTGTTACCATTTTTAGAAATGGGCATTAGATTTTCTGCCATTAAGTTTTCGCTATCGTTTATTTGATTTATTTCGATAGAACTTGCGTACACTTTATCGGCAATTTCTTTGAACACACTTCCTGAAACAATAGAACCATAAATGTTTTTGGTTGGTCCTTGAATAACCACAATGCACGAATATTTTGGCTTATCGGCAGGAAAATATCCGCAGAAGGATGCTTGATATTTTTTCTGATACACACCACTTACGGCTAATTGTGCAGTTCCTGTTTTACCTGCAATTTTAAATCCTCTTGCGCGCACATTTTTTGCAGTACCTCTTTCTACAACACCTTCCAGCATTGATTTTGCAATGCTAATGGTATTGTCTGAACAAATTTTTTCTCGCAACACAATCGGTTCGTATTTTTTAATGAGTTGCTCGCCATCTCTTATTTCGCGAACGATTTGAGGTTTCATCATTTTGCCATTGTTGGCAACAGCGTTGTAAAAATTTAATGTTTGCAGCGGAGTTAATTCTACTTCATATCCAATAGACATCCATGGAATAGTAGTTCCAGAAAAGGTTGTGTCGCTGGCATCTTTTACAATGGGTTTTGCTTCTCCAGAAATGGTAATGCCCGTTTTTTCGTGTAGTCCTAATTTTTTTAATCCATCTATAAATTCTTGCGGATTGTTTTTATAGTTGTCGTTAATAATTTTTGAAATAACGTTTGAGGAAATTTCAAATGCTTCTTGAACGGTTATTTTTCCATATCCTTCTTCGTGGTGGTCTTTCAATGTTTTGTTGTAAAAACGATACGTCCCATTGGCATTTACAATATCTGTTGGGCTTACTTTTCCTTGTTCAATTGCGGTAATTAGTGATGCTAATTTCATTGTAGAACCTGGCTCGCTTCTTCTGCCTACCGCCATATTGAATGATTCGTAACAATTGTTAGCGGTATCTCTCTCTAAGTTGGCAATGGCTTTTATAAATCCTGTTTCAACTTCCATTACGATAACGCAACCACGTTGTGCCTTTTGGTCTATAAGTTGTTTTTTTAATGCGCTTTCAGCAACGTCTTGAATGTTTACATCTATTGACGTGTAAAGATCATAACCATTAATGGGTTCAATGTCGTAGTCGGTGCTAACGGGTTTCCAATCTCCGCCAACCACACGTTTCATCAATTGTTTGCCATCTCGCCCTCTTAAGTATTTGTCGAAATAACCCTCAATACCAACTTTTACCGAATCGTTTTGATTGTCTATAACATAACCTAATGTTCTGTTTGCTAAAATGCCATAAGGTTTTACGCGCTTACTCTCTTTCATGATGATTATACCGCCACGATATTGTCCCAATCGGAAAATTGGAAAACGTTTTAGTTGCTCTACCTCTTCATGGCGCACTTTAGCTTTTATCAAAAAGAATTGATTGTTTTTTTTGCGCTGAATGTTTAAACTATTTTTCCATTCTTGTTTGTTGCGCTCGGGAAATAGTTTTGATAACGATAAGCTCAATGAATCTATATGCTTGTCGTAAATTTCATCTTTAGCTACAGTCATGTCCATGTACACTTTGTAGCGTGGCACAGAAATAACTAATGCTTGTTTGCGCTCATCACCTGCGTAAATGTTTCCACGAGGTGCTTTAATGGTTTTCATGTCTAAGATGAGCGTTTCTTTTTTTGCTTGCCATTTGTCTTGCTCTACTACAGAGATGGAGAAAATTTTGTAAACTATGGCAATGCCAAATATCAAACAGCCCACATAGAGTAAGTAAGAGCGCGTTAATATGTTTTTAGGCAATGGCATTAGTTATTATTTTTCTCTTTTTTAATAATGATGGCTTTGGGTGGGTCAACCGATTCGTACAAACCAACCGATTCTAACTCTTCAGCCACTTTCGATTGTAGACTATGTTGGTTGTACAATTCTTTAGCAGATTGTAACTCAGAATAAAGCTCTGCACCTACTTCTTCGGCTTGAGCTTTTTGCTTGATGGTTTTATCTACGTAATAGCCATAACCAATGTAAAATACCATCATGCCAGTAATGAAAAATATAAACTTGAGGTTGCTTGGTTCTAATCCTTCTACCAAGATGTTTCCAGAAAAAACATCCTTCAGTTTAGTGGACAGCTTTTGGAAAAAGCCATTTTTCGTGGCTTTCTTTTTCTCTTTTTTTCGTACCTGTTTTACCTCTTCTTTTAATCTGTTCATAGCTTCTCGGCTATTCTTAGTTTTGCACTTCTTGCTCTGTTATTCAATTCAATTTCTTTTTCTGACGGTACAATGGGTTTGCGTGTAATCTCTTTAAAGTTTACTTGTGGGTTTCCATAAAAATCTTTTTCTACTTCGCCTTCAAATTTTCCTTTGCGGATAAAATTTTTCACCAAGCGGTCTTCTAAAGAGTGATAAGCGATAACGACTAATCGTCCTTTTGGCTTTAAGCATTCTTGCGCTTGGGTGAGAAATGTTTTTAGTACTTCCATTTCTTGATTTACTTCTATGCGCAATGCTTGAAACACTCTGGCAAAAAACTGATTACTTTTTTTTGCGCCTCCACCTAGGTATTGAATAGTATTCATCAATTCTTGCGTAGAGTTGATAGGAGTTTCGGTGCGTTTTTTGTCAATGGCAAATGCTATTTTTCTTGCATTCGGTAAGTCTGCATACTCTCTAAAAATTTTGGTTAAATCGTTTACAGAATATTCATTTACCACTTTGTGTGCGCTTAACTCACCGCTTTGATTCATTCGCATGTCCAGCGGGGCATCGGTTCGGATGGTAAACCCTCTTTCGCTTACATCAAATTGATGGGAAGACACGCCTAAGTCTGCTAAAATTCCATCTACTTGCGAGTAACCGTGTAGCTTAAGGAAGTTTTTCAGGTAAGAGAAATTGTTGGGTACAAACAAAAATCGCTCGTCATCTATGAGGTTTTGTTGTGCATCTTCATCTTGATCGAAGGCAATGAGTGTGCCTTTATCGAGATGTTTTAAAATTTCTTTAGAGTGACCACCACCTCCGAACGTAACATCAATGTATACTCCGTTGGGATTAATGGCTAAACCTTGTACTGCATCATGTAAAAGAACCGGTATGTGATAGGCACTACTCTCCATCGAGGTTGCCCATAACTTCTTCTGCTAATCGAGCAAAATCATCGTTGTTGCTCTTCATCAAGCCGTCATACTTGGCTTTATCCCATATTTCTATGAGGTCGATGGCAGAAGAAAGGACTACTTCTTTGGATATACCGGCATATTCCGTTAAGTGTTTTGGCAGAAGGATTCTGCCGCTACTGTCAAGCGCTACTTTTGTGGCACCGTTCTGGAATTTGCGGATAAATTCTAAATGTTTCGCATTGAAACGATTTAACCCTCGAAGCTTATCCATAACTCTGTCCCATTCGCTCATGGGGTAAAGGTTAAGACAGCCGTTTAAGCCACGGTTCAACACAAATTGTTCTAAGTCGGAAGGATTGAATTGCTTGCATAGGGCAGAAGGAACGGACAAACGCCCCTTTGCATCTAGCTTACAACCATATTCTCCAATAAAACTGTTCATGTTGGTTACCGTTTTCGAGGGGTAAAACTATAATTTTTATCCCACAAATTCCCACAAATTTGCACTTTGTTAATAACTTTTAACGAATCAAAGATAAAAATAGTTTCGATATGGGTAATAAATGTATTGATTTTATTGAATTTTTATATCTTGAAATAGGTGGTGGGAAAGAGTGGGTAATTTTTTAACAAAAATGAAATATAGCCCCTCTCTAAATCTCTCCCCGAAGGAGAGAGACTTTAGTGTTTAAGGGATTTTGGGAATGCAGTAGGAAATTAATTGAAAATTGATAATTGAGAGTGGGAAATGTACGATGTAGAATGTATAATGTTATTGGTTGGTTTTTAGCACGAGTTACATTACATTAAACTCGCGCCAACGGGGGTTTTTCTCTCATGACAAATGGTTTTCTTGTGTCGACAAAGCATTTTTGCAACTTAACAAAGCAATTTTCTCTGTCAACATTGCATTTTTTTGTGATGACATTGCAAGTTTCTTATTCAACATAGCATTTTGTTAAAACAACAAAGCTCATTACATAAGTAACAAGCTCTATTTTATAAATAATCTAGGTTATTTCACAAATGTTATACTCTTCTTCTCGAAAATTGTAACCCACTTAGTTGTTTGTATTCATCACTTATTTGACTGAATACGTTTTTTAACGAAAAATTTAGGGAACGGTCGAATTTTTAGGATTAACGGTAGGAAAGAGGGGATAATGAATAATGAAAGATGGTTATCTATTTAAGGTAATTACTTAATTTTATGTTGTAATGATTTTCAAGCAAGGTCGGCAAGGTACAATTTTCTAGTTCTAAAATCTTGCAACATTCAGGGAGCTTTTTAAATAGTTTACTGTCGTTTTCGCTACTGGTTTCTTCAGTAACTAAAATTGTTTTATCATCCAATAATGTGTTTTGTTTTTTCTCACTCAAACAATATAAAATTAATTTTCCGTCAGCAGAATCTAAATATTCGTTTTTCTGCTTTTCATACTCAGTTTCATTTATTCCCTTGAGTTTTTTGATAGTCTGATTGCACAACTGATTATCAACAATGTTAAAGAATTTTGGATATGGCAATAAGTCGGCTGTTTTAACCGTGTTGCTCTTTTCTTTAATAAAATCAAGCTGTTTTAAAACAATTCCTTTCGCTACATATTTAGATTCTTCGTGCACTTTATCAAGCACAATAATTTCTTTACTCTCAACTTTTTTCTGAATAAAGTTTTTCAAAGAATCATCTTTGTCAAATGGTAAGTAGTAACGTACCAAAGCCATTAAGGAACTCGTATCAATTACTACTTTCATTTAAGGTATTTATCAATATTTTCAGGTTTAACATTAAGTCGTCTGCAAAATTCTGATTCGCCAATTATCCCTTCAATAAAAGCAGATTGCACAGTATTTATATAAAGGGGAGATAAAATAGGTTTTGCTGCCCGTGCTTGTGATGCTCTGCCCTCTAGTTTTTCTTTCTCTCTTTCTTTTCTTAATTTTTCTTCGTTTTTTCGATATTTATTTTCAAATTCTGTCTTTACAGATTGATAATCGTTGTATGTGATTTTATCATTAATCCTAAGACGGGTGTAGAGTGCAAACTCACTTAAATTTGTTTGTTCAGAAATATTCTTAATTAACTCGTGGTGATAATCATTTTTGGTAGCTGCTTTTTCAATATTGGAAATAATATTATCCATTTCACCAATTAAAAAATAGTAGGCAAAATCATTACACCATTTTTCGATTTTATCTAAACTTTCATAAGCCGAATAATCATCGCCAATTTTTTCGTCTATTTCTTCAACATTAAGAAGGTAATGACCAAGTTCGTGAATTAATGTAAACGTTTCTCTTCTGTATGATTTCTGTCTTTTTAGTACAATCACATTGGGAGAAAGGTAAAAGCCATTAATATTTGCTTTTTCTTTTTTATTCCAAGGTTCAATGAATTCAAAAACTAAAACATTATTATCAGCAAGTTTTGTGATAATTGATTTTAAAAATGCTTTGCGGTCTTTGTTGAACTCTGGATAGAGTTGTTTGCGAATTTCCTCAGCAACTTTTTTAGGATTGTTTTTTATTGTAAAAAATGAAAGAATCCGCTCATTTTTAAAATCAGCGAGTTTGGATAATGCGGAAAAGGCAATTTTTTCTTCTTCAAAATGTGTTACAATTTGTTTAGCTCCAAAACTTAACTCAGCATTAAATGTATCCTTTCTGAAAAAAATACTTTCCTCCTTTGATTCTTTTAGATCTTTTGGGTCAATGTAATATCCTAAACCTTTTTTAAAAAGTTCATCTACTTTCTTCAGAATGCTAATTTTTATTTGATTACCAAAAACCTCACTTTCCGAAAGCTCCTTTTTCCTACTTTGGTTCAAATTAGCCAATAAATCTTTTTTTGATAGCTTGTAGAGCTTCAATAAGTGATTTAAACGATTAATATTTATGCTAATAATTGACAAGGGTGTAGTTCTTGGTTAGGCAAAGATATTAAATTACCAAAGAATTATAACAGGATATATAAATCCCTTGCTTCAACTACGCTCGAAACGATATTAAACTAATTGTTTTCTCTACCTTTGCGTTTCATTTATGACTTACGATATAGATACCGCAGAGTTTGTTTGTAGCAACACAGATATTACTAAATGTCCGCCTGCTGATAAACCAGAGTATGCATTTATTGGCCGCAGCAATGTGGGTAAGTCGAGTTTGATAAACATGTTGACGGGTAAAAAGGGCTTGGCTAAAACGTCTTCTACACCTGGCAAAACGCAACTGATTAATCACTTTATTATTGACGATACGTGGTACTTGGTAGATTTACCAGGTTATGGCTACGCAAAAGCAAGTAAAAGGGAACGCGCGAAGTGGGAAACGTTTATTCATGATTATTTGCTAAAGCGCGAAAACTTGTTGTGTTTGTTTGTGTTGATTGATAGCCGCCATGAACCACAAAAAATTGACTTGGAATTTATGGAGTGGTTGGCTGTAAAAGGCATTCCGTTTGTGATGGTGTTTACCAAAACGGATAAAGAATCTGCACGGATTATTAATAAAAATATTGCCAATTACGAAGAGAAGATGTTTGAAGTTTGGGAAGAATTGCCGCAATACTTTATTACCTCAAGCGAAAAGAAAACAGGTAGGGAAGAAGTGCTAGAATTTATCTCGCAGTTGAATGGGCAGTTTCGGTAGTGCTCAAAAAGTTTTCCCACTCGGTAAGTAGTTCGCCTTTTATCACTCTGGGGAATTTGTTTTGTCCGCCCAGTTTACCTCTATAATCCATAAAGCTGTAGAATAGGTCTAAAGGTATTTGCTCTACAAAGATTTCTTTTAGTGCGTGTTTACGCTCGGTGGCGTAGTCGTCATTCAGTTGGCAGAGGGTTTTATCTAAGGTGGTTTTTAGCAGATTATTATCTATAGAATTGGTAGTACCTACGTACCATTTGTGTGCAAATAATCCATCATAAGGTATTCCGCAAACTGTAAACTCATTGATGTTGGCATTCAATGTTTCGTTTACTTTTTTAATGGCGCAGTTCATGTTATCTACCGAAAGGTGTTCACCGCAAAGATTTAAAAAATGCTTGGTGCGTCCTGTTATAGCTATTTCGTAATCTTTTAGCGAAATGAATTTAATGGTATCGCCAATGAGGTAACGCCACGTGCCTGCGCAGGTAGAAATAACCAAAGCATAGTCAACACCTTCTTTTACTTCTTCTAATAACAATGGTTTGACGTTGGGTTTTAGGTTGCCCTCGGCTGTAAAATA
>JBKHVV010000002.1:0-56135 GCA_046569885.1 Bacteroidia bacterium | reverse complement strand
CACCAAACGTGTATGAAGTGCACATCAATATTGATGGAAAAGTAACGCCTGCAATTATAAAAGACCTTCAGTTTAACCCCGTTAACGACAAGGTAACACACATTGATTTTTTACAAATAATGGATGGTAAACCGATAACCGTTAAACTTCCGGTAAAAATTAACGGAACGTCTGAAGGTGTTAGAACTGGCGGTAAATTAACTCAAGTGTTCAGAAAATTAACCGTTTCGGGAGAAAGAAAACATCTTCCAGAAGCCATTGATATCAACGTAGAGAAATTAAAAATCGGAGATGATATTAGAGTAAAAGATTTAAGTTTTTCAGGTCTTACGTTTTTAGATCCTGCTGCTGCGGTAATTGTTTCTGTAAAAACAGCTCGAAACGTTGTTGAAGAAACTCCAGCTGCTGAAACGGCTCCAGCTGCACCCGCTGCTGCACCTGCTGCTGCACCTGCAAAATAATTTCTAAATGAAATTTCTAATTGTAGGATTAGGAAACATTGGTAGCGAGTACGAACATACGCGCCACAACATAGGTTTTAAAATACTGGATGCTTTTGCGAAGGCATCTGGTATTTTTTTTTCTACCAATCGCTTGGGGGATGTTGCTGAGACAAAAGTTAAAGGCAAAACGCTTATTCTGCTAAAGCCTTCCACTTATATGAATTTGAGTGGAAAAGCTGTAAACTATTGGATGCAACAAGAAAACATTCCTATAGAAAATATTCTTGTTATTACTGATGATTTGGCGCTACCTTTTGGAACCATACGCTTGAAAGGAAAAGGAAGCGATGGTGGGCATAATGGATTAAAAAGTATTCAAGAAACTCTGCAAACTGTAAACTATGCACGCCTGCGCTTTGGTATTGGTTCGGAATTTAGCAAAGGACAACAAGTAAATTACGTGCTTGGAAATTGGGGCGAAGAAGAACTAAAAAACTTAGACGAACGTATTGAACAAGCCACACAAGTCATCCCTTCTTTTTGCACCGCAGGACTCGATAATACGATGAGTACGTTTAATGGGAAGTAGCTTATTTTTCTGCCTGAGGTTTACTCATCCTAAGTTTAACATCCCACTCTTCCTGCAAGTCGGTGTTTAATTTTATGACTTTTATTTTTGCATTTGGATTATTTTGGGCTGCCTTTTCCCACTCTACTATTTTTTTATTCAATTTTCCTGCCCATTTTGCGAAGTAAATAGTAACATAAAAATCATATTCATCATTATTTGTTTGTTCGCCAATCAAACTAAACATTTTTAGTTCTGCGTCAAGAGTTAAAGTATCAATAACCGGATAAAATGTTTCTTTATTTAGCTGGGCTATTATGTCTTCTGCACTTCCTGTGCAAGAATTCGTGTCTTTAGAAATAATACCCAAAAACTCTTTATTTGAGTTATAAATTCTAACCGCTGGAATATTCGTTTTTTTGCTTACATCGCTCATCGATTTTAAGCTGTTTAAAACAAAAACGTTGTTTGCTTGTAGTCCTATTTTTATTGAATATTTTAAAATAGACTCTTTCGTTTCTGACTTTGGTTTTTTGATGCCCATAACTGTTCTTAAAACAAAATTACAGGAAGATAAAAAAAACAAAAGAAACAGTATATAAATGAGTAAGCCCGATTTTTTCATGTGGCTAATATATAAAAAGCAGCGAGATAATTTTTATCTCGCTGCTAATAAAGATTATTTAACTGCTTTAGCTAATTCAATAATAACAGACCCGTTGGGGTTTCTAGAATAATCGATGGGATATTTCCCCGACTTAAGTACTAACTCTCTATATCCAAGTCTTGAAGAAATTTCTTTTGGCATAACAAAATCTTCTCCTGCCTCAGAAAAGAAAAAATCTTCTCCTTTAACTATGTTGTCTTCTTCTTTAAAATTAATCACAATCTGTTTTTGACTATTTTGTTCTTCTATTGCTAAGTCAAGAAAAGCCAGTCTTTCTTTATTTTTAGGGTTATTCCCATTGTTGCCTCCGCTAATATTGCCAAATATATCAACATTAACGTCAACATAACAATCACAAAGCCATGTTCCGCTCTCGCAGTCAAATTTTGGTCTAGCAATATCACAATGAACAGAAATATCAATTTTCGGAATAGGAATTTTTTTATCCAATTCCTCGGTTAATATATTGTCTTTTGTAATCTTTTCAATATCATGTGATCTCTTAATGCATGATATTGCGATTACTGTTACTGCTATTATCGCTATTTTTGATATTGAAGTTTTCATAAAGAATGTGATTTTAAGTTTATTTTACTGCTTTTGCTAACTCAATAATGACAGAACCATTTGGATTTCTGTCATAATCAATGATATATTGCCCCGATTTAAGCACAAGTTCGCGATAACCAAGCCTTGAAGAAATTTCTTTTGGCATAACGAAATCTTCTCCTGTTTCAGCGAAGAAGAACTGCTCTCCTTTTGCGATATGCTCCTCTTGGTTAAAATCAATTACAATAAATTTTTGATTATTTAGGGATCCTATTTCAAACCCAACCAATGTCATTCGTTCCTTGTTTTTTGAGTCATTGTTGCCTCCCCCACTTGAAATTCCGAACAGGTCAACACTTATATCAATTTCACAATTACACAGCCAAACCCCCTTTTCACAATTATACTTTGGCCTAGCGATATCACAACCGACATTAAAAGTGACTGTAGGCCCTTTCTTGTCGGTTGTTTCAATTGTTAACTTGTCGTAGGTAATTAAAGATTTCGTTTTATCTTCTTTACTACAAGCAATAATTCCCACAGTTAATAAGGCTGCTGAGGTCAGCGCATAAAATACTTTTTTCATGATTTTTAGTTTTTAATTGGTTAATAAATAAATGTTAATTTTTGTCTTTATGTTTTTTGCGCAAAAAATTAGACAGCACAATAATATGTTTTTTGGCATATATGCTATAATTTAATTATTAACAAAAGGTGAGGTTTGTTATGTTTGAATTTCAGAGATCCTAAAATATTACAAGCATTTGGAAGGCATCTTCGATTGTTGAGAACTCAAAAAGGAGTAACACAAGAAGAGTTGGCTTATAGTTCTGGAATAAGTTTATCTCAAATTGCTAGAATTGAAACGGGTAGAATAAACCCAACGCTGTGTACTATTGTAGAAATAGCCAAGTTTTTAAAAATTCATCCTTCAGAATTAATGAGCTTCAAGCTCCCTAAACACTAAACACCAATCAACCAAACACTATTTTTCCAAAACCTTCGGAATTTTAAAATAATCGGAGTTTTTGTCAGGAGCGTTTTTAAGCGCTTCTTGTTGGGTGATGGTTTCTTTTACCACATCCTCACGCAACACGTTTACCTCATCAGAAATATGGATGAGCGGCTCCACACCATCGGTATTAATTTCATTGAGTTTATCCATGTAACTCAAAATTTTAGATAGGTCATTTTTCAGTTCTTCTTTTTCAGAATCGGAAAATTCTAGGCGAGCTAATTGGGCTAATTTTTCTATCGTGGCGTTATCTATGTGGGTCATGTTTGTCTATTTTAGAATCTATCAAGCGGATAGCATTCTTCTTGCAAATATAAGATTTCTTGTCGAGAGTTTTCTTTTGGAAACAAGGGTGAATGAACATACACTTTTGAAATACCTGGCTTTCCTCTTCTAAAAAAATCGGTGTGGTCTGAAAACAATTTCCAATTGTTTACAAACGTAATGGGCACAATGGGCACATTTTGTTCTGCCGACAAACGAAAAGCACCTGATTTAAAGCGTGCCATTTCTGGGGACGTTTCGGGCATCATGCCTTCAGGAAAAACAATAATGCTTATGCCTTCTTTCAGTTTTTGTGCTGCCAAAGCCATTGCTTGTTGGGCTTGACGCATATCAATTCTGTTAATCGGAATGTCTGTTTTACCAAACACATAGCTTAAAAATGGCCAGCCCAACAACTCTGATTTGCCCATAAACACAAAGTTTCCGGGTACTACGCCAAACATCAAAACAATATCTAAATAAGATGCATGATTACTCACCACTACATAACCTGATTGTTTTGGAAAGCGCTCTTTGCCTTCAATTTTTAAGGGAACAAACACAAAAAATTGGATGCATTTTGTCCACAGGCGTTTTAGTTTAAGACCATTTTCAATGGGTTTTTTAGAATTGTAAGCCACCACAAAAAATGGGAAAAACAAAATAGCAAGCACGTAAAACACCGCTCCGAAATAGAGCTTGTACAAAAACCGTGTGAGAGCAAAACCATAAACGCGCATGGGAACGCAAAGATACTTATTAAATTAGGGATTGTTTTATTAACTCTGCCTTACTTTTCCCAACCACCTTTTCCAACTCTTCTAGCGAAGCTTCTTTAATGCGTTTTACCGATTTAAAATGCTTGAGTAATTTCGCTGTGGTATCTTCACCAATGCCTTTAATGTTAGTTAGTTGAGAGTTGATAGAGTTTTTACTTCGCTTGTTGCGGTGGTGCGTAATGCCAAAGCGGTGTGCTTCGTTACGCATGTGTTGTATCACTTTTAACGACTCCGATCGTTTGTCGATATACAACGGCAAACTATCGCCAGGAAAATAAATTTCTTCTAATTTTTTTGCAATGCCAACCACCGCTACTTTGCCTATTAAATCTAACTTTTGTAAGGCAATGATTGCAGAGCTCAATTGTCCTTTGCCGCCATCCACCACAATGAGTTGAGGAAGCGATTGTTGTTCTTCTAACAAACGTTTGTAGCGCCTGTACACCACCTCTTCCATGCTGGCAAAATCGTTAGGACCTTCAACGGTTTTTATGTTAAAATGGCGGTAATCGTTTTTTGCGGGCTTCGCATTTTTAAACACCACACAAGCCGCCACCGCATTCGTTCCTTGAAAGTTCGAATTGTCAAAACATTCAATATGTACGGGCAATTCTTTTAAGCGAAAATCTTTTTGAATGGTGGTTAAAATGCGCTCTGCAGATGTTTCAGGATTTTTCACACTGTCTTGCTTGTGCTTGTCAAGCATAAAGTATTTGGCGTTGCGCTCTGCCAAATCGAGCAGTAGTTTTTTATCGCCTTTTTGTGGCACTTTACATTCGGTGTTTTCAGGGAATAGTTCTGGCAAAAAGGGCGCTAAAATTTCTTTGGAGGTGCTTTTAAATTTTTCTCGTAATTCAAACAAGGCATATTGTAAAATTTCAGCATCGCTTTCGTCTAATTTCTTTTTTAATTCTACCGTGTAGCCCTGCACAACAGCGCCATTCACCACCTTTAAAAAGTTTACGTAAGCACTTTTTATGTCTGATGCAAAACCCAACACATCCACATCATTTATGGTTGGGCTCACGACTGCGGATTTGACTTGATAATTTTCCAAACTCTCAATTTTTTCTTTGATGAGCTGGCATTTTTCAAATGCTAATTCAGCCGTGTACTCCTCTAATTTTTGATAGAGATTTTTAATCACACCGTGAATGTTTCCTTTAACAATCAATCGGATATCGTCAATTTTTTTGTTGTAATCCTCTTCGGTTTCTTTGCCCACACATCCGCCCAAACAGTTGCCAATATGATATTCTAGGCATACTTTAAATTTTTTGGCTTCGATGTTTTCTTTGGTTAATGCAAAATTGCAATTACGCAACGGATAGAGTTGTTTGATTAAATCTAAAATAGTCCGCATCATTTTTACGGATGCGTAAGGTCCGTAATATTCCGAGCCATCTTTAATAATGTTGCGTGTAGAAAACACTCTTGGAAAAGGTTCTTTTTTGATGCAAATCCATGGATACGTTTTGTCGTCTTTTAATTGAATATTATATTTGGGCTGATGTTCTTTGATGAGTGAATTTTCGAGCAATAGCGCATCCAATTCGCTGCCCACTACAATGTATTTTATCTCGGCAATTTGCCTAACCAATATGCGCGTTTTCGCACTTTCTTGAGTTTTCACAAAGTATGATGAAACTCTATTTTTTAAATTTTTTGCCTTACCAACATAGATGATTTTTCCGCTGCTATCAAAATATTGATATACACCCGGATTGCTTGGTAATGCTGCTATTTGGTCTTTTAATTCCAATGAGTAAATGTATCATTATCTTTTCATTTTAGAGCTAATTGTGTCTGAATTATGTGTTTTTAAAGGCGGTGAACAACGCGTAATTAAAACCGAGAACATCATGCTTAACTTTTCTGCCGATAAAGGCTGATTTGTTTCAGGATCTATAAGGATGGGGACACTGAAATAAATTCAGCATGACGAAATCATACCTTTTTTGTATATTCGTTGTAGGAAAAAAAGCATGGTAAGAGAAATCATTTTTAATTCTCAACGGTTAATTTTCCATTAATAAAATGAGTAACACAAAAATATCCATACGCTTTTTTGACGACCGTGAAGTGCGTGCCTTGTGGGACGAACAAAATGCCAAGTGGTGGTTTTCAGTGTTGGATATTGTCGCTGTACTTACTGACCAAAACGACTACAACAAAACCCGCAACTATTGGAAATACTTAAAAGCCAAGCTAAAGAAAGAGGGTAGTCAAGTGGTTAGTGCCACTACCCGGTTGAAATTGCTTGCGCCTACCAACAGATTACACTAGAAGGCGGCATTACTAATTTACTCAACGAAGTCTATTTTACGCGTAGAGCACGCGGCTATCCAGGACCGGGAATTATCCCTTCGCCACCACGTCAATTTTTTATAACTTTACAACTAAAGTTGTAAAAAATGAAGTCCAAACAACACGATGAATACATTGCAAAATCGGCTGAATTTGCTCAACCGATACTGCGCTACTTTAGAGATGTAGTACACGAAGTTTCACCAAACATTACAGAAACCATTAAATGGGGAATGCCTCATTTTGAACATAAAGGCGTACTGTGTGGCATGGCAGCATTCAAAAAACATTGTGCTGTGTTTTTTCATAAAGCTGTGCTGATACAAGACAAACACAAGGTATTTTCTTCTACTGAAAACACTTCGATGGGACAATTAGGAAAAATTACTTCTTTGAAAGATTTACCCAAAAAAGAAATTCTAAAAGACTTACTACACCAAGCCATTATTTTAAATGAGCAAGGCATTAAAGTGGAGAAAAAAATCAAGCCCAAAGCAGAGGTAAAAATACCCGAAGATTTGCAAAAATTGTTGCAAAAAAACGCCAAAGCACAACAAATCTTTCATGATTTTAGCCCTTCTCACAAAAGAGAATACATTGAATGGATAAGAGAAGCCAAGCGTCCAGAAACACGAGAAAAACGCCTAGCTACCACCATAGAATGGCTCACAGAAGGGAAGAGTAGGAATTGGAAGTATGAAAGAAAATAGATAGAAGTGCTATAAAATTATTTTTTAAAAGCCAAACAATTTAGGTGGTGTAGTTCTCCCAAATTAGCCGCATTTATCAAATCTTGAACATAAAATTCCATTGTCTCGTCTTCTATACCAAAAACCAATCCTTCTCCTTTAAAAAATTTATCTGCGTAAAAGTCTGTTACAACCACATTAAATTTCTTTGAAAAATCTAACAAGAATTCCACAGCGTCATCTCCATAAATATTAAGGTCTGTTTGAATTCTAGTCATAGAGCTTATGTTTAAAGATTTGCATGATGCATCATAGTAATCTTTAACAAAGGAAATAACTTTTTCTTCCATATTCAGGGTTTTCACAAACTCTTCGTCCTTCCACCATCTACAGGTACGTTAATGCCATTAATATAACTTGCTGCGGGAGATGCTAAAAAGGCAATGGCGTTGGCTACTTCTTCGGGTTGGGCAATGCGTTTCATAGGTACTTCGGCAGCCATTTCTGCAAAAATTTCTTCTACGCTTTGTCCTGTTTTAGCCGCTTTTGCTTCGGCAATGCTTTGCAAACGAATGGTATTGGTAGCTCCAGGTAACACATTGTTTACGGTAATGTTGTATTGCCCCAATTCGCTGGCTAATGTTTTGCTCCAATTCGCCACTGCACCACGAATGGTATTCGATACACCTAAGTTGCTCAATGGTTGTTTTACCGAAGTAGAAATAATGTTGATGATGCGTCCGTAACCTTCTTTTTTCATGCCCTCTACCACTGCTTGAGCCAAAATCTGATTACAAATTAAATGCTGTGTAAAGGTGTTGAGGTATTCTGAAACATCGGCATCAATGGCTCTACCACCAGCAGGTCCGCCTGTATTGTTTATAAGAATATGAATGGGTCTTTCTGAAACTAATTTTTCTACTTTAGTTTTTAGTTCTTCTGGTTTTGAAAAATCTGCACATACATAACCGTGTTGTTGCTGTTGCGATTGGTCTAATTCGTTAAGTGTAGCTTTTAGTTTTTCTTCGTTGCGCGCAACTAAAATCACATGGCATCCAAGTAGTGCCAACTCTATGGCAGCAGCTTTTCCAATGCCTTGTGTGCTGCCGCAAACCAAAGCGGTTTTATTTTTCAAACTTAAATTCATGTCAGATTTTTCGTAAATTTAACTCGAATTTACAACTTTATTTAAGATGAGCATCCGCAGACCCTTCAACCTTAAGCAATGGATTAACGACAACCGCGATTTGTTAAAGCCACCGATAAGCAATAAAAACCTGTATGTAGAATCGGGTGATTACATTGTGATGATTGTTGGTGGACCCAATGCGCGCAAGGATTATCACTATAACGAAACCGAAGAATTGTTCTATCAAATAGAAGGCGATATTACGGTGCGCATTCAAGAAGATGGCAAACCCGTAGATATTGAAATTAAAGAAGGCGACATGTTTTTATTACCTGCCAACACACCACATTCGCCTATGCGTCCTGCCAACACGGTTGGTTTGGTAATTGAGCGTGTGCGCAAGGAAACCGAGCATAAAGACGGATTAATCTGGTTTTGCGATAAGTGTAACACCAAATTACACGAATCGTATTTCAAATTAGAAAATATTGAGAAGGATTTTATTCCGCGCTTTAAAGAATATTACGGTTCTGAAAAAATGCGTACTTGTCCTAAGTGCGGACACAAAATGGAAACAGACCCGAGATTTGTATAATTTAGCAATGAACCAATATACCAATGAACTAGCGAACGGATGAACAAATTTTCATTTTTCACTATTCATTTTTCATTAATTCTCAAGAGAGAATTTACTACCTTTGCACCATGAGTGATGCCATCAAACACGAGTGCGGAATAGCACTGCTTCGATTAAAAAAACCTTTAGCATATTATCAAGAAAAATACGGCACAGCATTTTGGGGCATCAACAAAATGTACCTGCTTATGGAAAAGCAGCACAATCGTGGTCAAGATGGTGCTGGCATTGCGAATATAAAATTAGACATGCCTCCGGGCACACGCTATATTAGTCGTAAGCGTTCAAATGCCAACCAACCTATTCAGGAAATTATTGAGGGTATTAATGGACGTTTTAAAGAAGCGTCTGAAAAACACCCTGATAAAATAAATGATGTTAATTGGCTTAAACAAAACTTGCCATTTACGGGAGAATTGTTTTTAGGACACTTGCGCTATGGCACTTATGGCGGCAACAGTATTGAACATTGTCATCCGTTTTTGCGTCAAAACAACTGGAAAACGAGAAATTTAGTTGTAGCAGGAAATTTCAACTTGACCAATACAGATGAATTATTTTCATTGTTGGTTGAGATTGGACAATCGCCCAAAGAAAAAACCGACACGGTTACTGTGATGGAAAAAATCGGTCATTATTTAGATGTAGAAAATCAGGAGTTGTTCAACGAATATAAAAAACAAGGAAAAAGCAATCTCGAAATTTCGCATTTAATAGCCGAGAACATGAATGTGCAGCGCATCTTGAAAAATGCGGCTATAGAATTTGATGGCGGTTATGCCATGGCGGGTTTAATTGGTCACGGAGACGCGTTTGTGTTACGCGACCCAAATGGAATTCGTCCTGCTTTTTGGTATGAGAACGATGAAATAGTGGTAGTGGCTTCCGAGCGTCCGGTCATTCAAACTGCGTTTAAAGTTGAGCTTGAAAAAATACAAGAAGTAAAACCAGGACATGCCATTATCATAAAGAAAAATGGTAGCGTTAGCGAACAAGAAGTTTTAGCGCCTAAAGAGCGCAAAGCGTGTTCGTTTGAGCGCATTTATTTTTCGAGAGGAAGTGATGCGGATATTTATAGGGAGCGCATGAAGTTGGGCGATTTGGTGTTTGATAAAGTATTGCCCGCCATCAATTACGATTTGCACAACACGGTGTTTTCATACATTCCCAATACGGCAGAAATTGCCTTTTACGGATTGATAAAACGTGCCGAAGACCACATCAATCAACATAAAAAAGAAAAGATTTTAGCGTTGGGCGCAAAAGCAACGTCAGAGCAATTGGACGAGATTTTAGCTATGCGTGCGCGTATTGAAAAATTAGCCATTAAAGATGCTAAACTACGCACCTTCATTACACAAGATTCAGACCGTGACGAGATGGTTGCGCATGTGTACGACATCACTTACGGAACAGTAAAAAAAGATGAAGACACCTTAGTGGTTATTGACGATTCGATTGTAAGAGGAACAACGTTGAAGAAAAGTATTTTGAAAATGCTGGACCGTTTGCATCCGAAAAAAATCATCGTTGTTTCTTCTGCGCCACAAATTCGCTATCCCGATTGCTATGGTATAGACATGGCTAGGTTGTCCGATTTTATTGCCTTTCAAGCGGCTGTTGAATTATTGAAAGAACACGAAAAAGAAAATGTTTTGCAAAGCGTTTACGAAAAATGTAAAGCCGATTTAACCAAGCCGAAAGAAGAGGTTGTTAACCATGTAAAAGAAATTTATAAGCCATTTACAGCCGAAGAAATTTCCTCAAAAATTTCTGAATTATTACACCCGAAAGACATTAAAGCAGAAGTGCAAATTATTTATCAAAGCATAAAAGGGTTACATGAAGCCTGCCCTAACAACACAGGGGACTGGTACTTTACGGGTGATTATCCAACACCAGGCGGAAATAAAGTTGTAAACCGCGCCTTTATCAACTATATGGAGGGGAATAACGAGAGGGCGTATTAGGCATTGGCACTATGAAATTATAGGTGAGAGTTGTATAAAGTCACAGATAAGCGCAAATTTAAGTCGGCTTTTGTGTTTATATAAATACCGCCCATAAAACCCGCAAAGAAAATACCTAAATAAGGAAGAGAATTTTGTGATAAAAAAGGATTTGGCTGAGAATTAATGACCTCTTCAGCCCCTTTATCAACCCATAAAATAATGCCTCCAATAGCCGCTGGAAGCAAAACGAAACTTATTGTTTTTCTATTTCTGTATTTTATAAATTCGCGTTTGGAGTCGTCATAAAGAAACAGTCGTTCTTTAATATTTCCGCCTAATAATCCAATATATTGATATTTTGGATTTGAATTTGTATTGTAGTAAATGGGATAATAATAGGTGTACTTAGTGTCCCCTAAATTTTTTTCATCAATTTTTCTATCCCAAATAAAATTTTTTCTTTTACCAACAAATAAGCTGTCTGTGAATTTAAACGGCAGAGAATCTTGCCCTAAAAAACACAAAGGGAACAAAAAAACTAGGTTAAATAAAAAGAAGCGATGCATTTATAAAACAATAAAGACTTGTGAAAAAGTTCTCAAAGAAGATAGGTATTTTATCTCCCTTGAGAACAAAAGTAATAACCATTATTAAAAGCAACAAGGACATCTATAAGCAATAACCCCGGCCGATCCCGCAGCAATTAAGGCAGGTAAGAGATACGGACAAGCAGGGGGATACACAAAACAACCTACAATACCAGCAATAGCAGCAGCGGCATCGCCAAGTATTATATCCCTCTTTTTTCTTTTTAAACAGTCGTTACAACATTTGGATGTAGCAGCACTTTTAGAAGCATATAAATCACTTCCATTTTTAACAACATCAATAAACATATTGAACCTTTCTCTGTCTGTAGTTGTTAAAACAAAATCAGTGTCTACTCTCCTAACGGTCTCAATAAGCGTGGCATTAAAAACCTTAAAGTCTGCTTTTTCGGGAACGCTTTCAAGAGAAGAAACCACTTCTGTTAAGGCGTTGTGTAGTTCTAATGAAACGGTTTGATTCGAATACATTTTGTCTATTATATCCTGAGAAAATAGACCAGAATACTCATTATAAAACGCATCAAGAGACTCTCTTATTGTGTTTTCGTCTATCTCTTTAAACTCTAATTTCATGTGTTCTATAAGAGCGTCTGTCATTTCTTCGTTGTTATGAAAAACAATATGCCCATCAATAGTTTTTTCCATAAAACGATTGTGAATAATCAGGGCGTTATTTAATTGTTCATTGGACGAAAAATGAATTGGGGTAGACGATTTTTGAAGAATTATTTCACTGTTAATTTTGTTTTTTTGCTCTTTTTGGCACCCGGTCCAAACCACAGCAGCACTCAAAGCCACTAAGCAAGTGGCTACTATAATTCTTATTTGTTTCATAATAAATTGATTTTTAAAATTAATAAATAGTTTTGATAATTAAACCTAATTTTTAGGTTTTGACTACTCTCTTATTTGATGTCGACTTTCGTCTTTACATTCTCGACTTTGGGTAATCAGCCCTTTTAGATTGTTTTTTCATATTTAAAGTTTTAGGTTGTTTGTTTGAACACAAATAAAATAAATTTCCCATAAATGAGCAAATAATGTATAAAATATTTCTCAACAGTTGTGTCAACTTTGTTTACATGGCTCAACATAGAGGAGAAATAATAGAAAAAGCTGTTAGGCAGAGTGGCATATCCATTACTAAGCTTGCTCAAAGACTAGGAAAGAGCAGGAGAACTATTTATAACATTTTTCAGGACAAGGATGTTCCTGTTGATTTAATTGTAGAAATTTCA
The DNA here is from genome assembly GCA_046569885.1 of Bacteroidia bacterium. GTDB lineage: Bacteria > Bacteroidota > Bacteroidia > Flavobacteriales_D > Parvicellaceae > JBKHVV01. Next base: position 43,290 of record JBKHVV010000002.1, on the reverse strand, counting down.
AGAATAATTAATTACAATTTTGAAAAAGAAATTCACAATTTTGCGCAAAAAGGACGTCATTTTTATGAAGTTCAAACAACAGATGCAGATTATTGGAAAAACAAATATTTAAATCTTCTCGAAGAACACAACGAGCTACTCAAAAAATTTGCTAAAAAGAAGAAAAACTAAAACATCAACAAAACACCTAAAGACGCATCTGGTTTTCTTTCTAAGTCGTTAAAATTTCGAAGTAATTGGTATAGCGAAAAACTAATTCCCACTTTTCGTTTTGGAAAATATTCATAGCCTAAGCTTACAAAAAACCAATCCTTGTTTTCAATACTCACGCCCACAGATTCATTAATAGCGGATACATATCCCAATCTGTTTAGTAATCGATGTTCTCTATTTGTGGTTATCACATAGCGCGTGGAGAAATATGCCCTAAAACCAACGCTTCCGCTTAAGGCAACGCCTCCATTTGCAGAGAGCTCAATTTTTCTGGCGGGGAAAAGAATTCTGCCGTAGTCTAAATTTGTTGTATAGCGCGTACGCTCTAACGAAAAACTATTTTTATAGGTACCCAAAGAATAATATTCTTGAGAATAAGCGAAATGAAATCCACTAAAAAATAGAATTAAAAAAAGACAGCGTTTCATTAAGTAAAAGTATCATTTTCTCTTAAACAAAGGCACGGTAGAACACGCTTCGCCATACATAATGCTTTTAGCAACGGGTTGTAGTTTTTCTATCAACTTTATGTAAGCACTTTGCGGCACGGCTTTATCGCTGCATCCTTTTACAATAATGCGCCCATCTTGATAAGGCGTAATGTCTAACTCAGAAATTGTTTTTGAATACAACTCATCTAAAAGCGTTTCTTTTTTTCCGTAAGTTATGTGTGTGGCAAATGGCTGAAGATGGCTAGCGACTAAAATATAAGCCCACGAAGGCACTATAGCATCTGCGGAGCAATGTATGGCAACGGCTTTGTTTTGATATTGCGACCAATCGTGTTGCTTAAGTTGCTCACGAAAATCTTTTTCCTTCAAAATAAGTTCTTGCCACAAAAATGGTTTAAGGTCGAATTCCATCAGCGCAACTTTTGGATAAAAATCTTCTAAGTCGATGTTGATTAAACCACTGTTGGCTACTTTATTTATGATTTCTGTCATAGTACTAACGTGTTATGGTGTTAGTGTGTTAACGTTTAATATAAGCTGTCATGTTGAGTGAAACGAAACGTCTCCTGAGATTCTTCGCTACGCTCAGAATGACAATTATAAAAATCCTAATTCTAATTTTGCTTCTTCGCTCATCATGTCTTTGTCCCAAGGTGGGTCAAACACAATGTTTACCTTGCATGAAGTTACGCCTTCTACACCCGCTACTTTGTCTTCCACCTCTTTAGGCATGCTCTCTGCCACAGGGCAGTTGGGAGATGTAAGCGTCATATCGATATTTACATTAGCATCGGCATCAATTTTCACTTCATAAATCAACCCTAACTCAAAAACATCTACAGGAATTTCTGGGTCGTAAATGGTTTTAAGTGTTTCTACTATTTTATTTTCGAGTGCTTTTTTGTCCATAATTTATGCTTTTGCAGAAAAGGCCAAGGCATAGGTTTTTATTTGTTTTACCATGCTCAACAAGCCGTTAGAACGTGTTGGTGATAAGTGTTCTTTCAGTCCTATTTCGTCTATAAAAGTTAATTCGGCAGAAATTATTTCTTGTGGTGGTTGGTTGTTAAACACGCGCAACAACAAAGATATAATGCCTTTGGTAATGATGGCATCGCTATCGGCTGAATACACCACTTTACCGCCTTTCATTTCTGCGTTTAACCACACTTTGCTTTGACAGCCTTTAATGATGTAATCGTCTGTTTTAAATTGTTCGTCAATCAATGGCAATTCTTTTCCTAATTCAATGATGTGCTCGTACTTCTGCATCCAATCATCAAACATGGAAAATTCACTTATTATTTCTTGCTCTAATTGTGCTATAGTCATAAGGTTTATAAAGTCGAAGGTCTAAAGGTCATAAAGTCGAAGGTCTAAAGTTTTTATTTGTTTAAATATTTTATCAATCCTGAAATCATTTTTGAGATTTTTAGTGTTCTATTTGAAAACTCTTTAAACTCATCTTCGGTTAAATATTTTAATTCTTTGGCTATGTAAAGTTGAGAACGCAATTCCCCACAAGAGCCCTTTGCAATGTATAAAAATCGCGAAAATTCTTTGTCGCCTTGTCGTTCAAATCCTTCTGCAATATTAGAACTAATTGAAACAGCCGATCGCCTCAATTGGTCTTTAAATGAATAATCTTTAGAAAATTCTCCAACATTACTTACCGAATATATCGAAACGGCTAACGCTTTAGCTTCTTGCCATGCTTCAATATCTTCAAATGTTTCAAATTTTCCCATTTTTGACCTTATAGACTTTCCGACATTTGACCTTCGACTTACGTTAACATTTGCTTTGCCTTTTTCAATCCTTCAACCAATATATCAACTTCTTCTTTGGTGTTGTAAAACGAAAACGATGCGCGCACGGTGCCGGGTATTTGGTAAAAATCCATCAATGGTTGTGTGCAGTGATGACCTGTGCGTACCGCAATTCCTAGCTGGTCTAAAATGGTGCCTACATCAAATGGATGTGCGCCATCAACCAGAAATGAAATAACACTTGTTTTCTTATCTGCTTCGCCAATAAAGCGAATGCCTTTGATAGTTTTTAATTGCTCGGTTGCGTAGTGAAGCAACGCATTTTCTTGCTGCGCGATGTTTTCTAAACCAATCCTATTTACGTAATCAATCGCTACCCCAAGTCCTATTCCACCAACAATATTGGGTGTTCCCGCTTCAAATTTATGCGGCAAATCGTTGTATTCTGTTTTTTCAAACGTAACGGTTTTTATCATGTCACCACCGCCCTGATAAGGAGGCATGGCGTTTAATAATTCTTCTTTGCCATACAAAACACCAATACCTGTTGGGCCAAATAATTTATGTCCGCTAAACACATAAAAATCGCAGTCTAATTTCTGAACATCCACTTTTGTGTGAGCTACTGCTTGAGCGCCATCTATTAAAATAGCCGCCCCTCTTCCGTCTCCCCGAAGGGGAGAAACTTTTTCTCTTACTAAACGAATAATATCTTCTATCGGGTTGATGGTTCCAAGTGTGTTGGAAATATGGTTTACGGCTACTAATTTTGTTTTTGGAGATAGTAATTTTTTAAATTCTTCAAGTAATAATTCTCCTTTTTGGTTGATGGGAATTACCTTTAAGGTAGCGCCTCTGTCTTCGCACAACATTTGCCATGGCACTATGTTGCTGTGGTGTTCCAGTGCAGAAATAATGATTTCATCGCCTGGTTTTACAAATGCTTTTCCAAACGAATGAGCTACTAAATTTATACCATCGGTAGTGCCTTTGGTAAATATGATTTGTTCTGATTTTGGTGCATTGATAAACTGCTGAATGTTTTTGCGCGCATCTTCGTAAGCAGTAGTTGCTTGCTGACTTAAAAAATGAACGCCACGATGTATATTGCTGTTTTGTTCTGAGTAATATTTGTTGATGGCATCAATTACCACTTGTGGTTTTTGAGTGGTAGCAGCATTGTCTAAATACACCAGTTGTTTGCCTCTTACTTTTTGAGAAAGTATAGGAAAATCTTTACGTATGTTGTTTACATCAAACATCTAAAAACTCCAGCCAAAGCGTTGTTTTAACAATTGGTACACCTTAGTTTTAACAGCGTCTAACTGGATATGTTCAATCACATCATTCGCAAAGGCAGCAATCAAAAGTTTTCGAGCGCTGTCTTCCGAAACACCTCTTGCGCGTAAATAAAATACAGCTTCTTCGTCAAATTGACCTGTTGTAGAACCGTGGCTACACTTTACATCATCTGCATAAATTTCTAATTCAGGTTTGGCGTTTATCGATGCGTTGGCAGACATCACAATGTTGTTGTTTTGCTGAAACGCTTGAATTTTTTGAGCATCTTCTCTTACAAATACTTTTCCGTTGAACACGGCTGTTGAACTATCATCGGCAACGCCTTTGTATAATTCATACGAGTTGCAATGCGGTTTTTTGTGGTCAACTTTGGTGTGATTATCTACATGCTGATTGTCTTTAAGCAAGTACAATCCATTTAGTTTTGTGGTACAATTTTGTCCATCAACCACAATGTTTAATCCGTTGCGCACCCAACCGCCATTCAAGGTAATGGTATTAATGGTAAAGTTGCTATTATTTTCTTGGCGCACATATTCGGTGCATACATGATGGTTTGACAAACCGCTGTATTGAATTTTATCGTAGCTCAACGAAGCGCCTTCTTTGACTATAAATTCAGAAACAGTATTGCTAAATGTTAAGCTTTCATCCGAATAAAAACTTTCTATAATATGCGCTTCGGCTAATGGATCAAGTACAATAAAATGGCGGGTTTGAGCAGCTGTATGTGCGCCTTGTGTTACGTTAATGATATGAATGGGTTTGTTTGCTTTTACCTTTTTAGAAACATGAATGAATGCGCCTGTTAAGGCAAAAGCAGTATTAAGTGGCGTAAAAATATCTTCTTTGGTTGCTAACGAATTAAAGCCAAATGCATCAAGGTTTTTGGCTTTGTTTATAGGATGAATGGTTACACCATCTTGCATGGTGATGGTAGATAATTCTTCAATAAATTCTCCATTAATAAGAACTAACACATTAGCATCTAAATCTGCAATGTGGTAAGACGAAATATCTTTAGAAAAAACAGTTTGTGGGAACCAACTTGTATTGGCAATTTTAGTGGTGCGGGTGTATTTCCAATCTTCCGTTTTACGCGTAGGAAAATCTAAAGAAGCTAAACTTTCAAGTGCCTTTTTGTGCGCACTTTTCGAAATAAAGCCACCTTGATTTAACGCCAACTTAAGCATGGCTGTTTTGTCTATTTGTTCGCGAGGTTCAATCATGATTCACTATGCTTCTGCTGTTTCGCCTAACTCTTTTTTAATCCAGTCGTAGCCCTTTTCTTCTAGTTCAAGCGCCAATTCTTTTCCGCCAGATTTTACAATTTTTCCTTTGTACAAAACGTGAACAAAATCAGGAACGATATGTTCTAACAAACGTTGGTAGTGGGTTACCACAATGGTGGCATTGTGTTTCGTTTTTAGTGTATTTACTCCATTGGCTACAATACGCAAAGCATCAATGTCTAAGCCCGAATCCGTTTCGTCAAGGATAGATAATTTTGGTTCAAGCATTGCCATTTGGAATATTTCGTTGCGCTTTTTCTCTCCACCAGAAAACCCTTCGTTTACTGAACGCGAAGCAAGCTTTGAGTCCAACTCAACCAAAGCAGATTTTTCTTTTACCGTGGCTAAAAAATCTTTCGCAACAATTGGCTCTAAACCTTTTGCCTTGCGTTTTTCATTAATGGCCGTTTTTAAGAAATTGATGTTGCTTACACCAGGAATTTCTACAGGATATTGAAACGCCAAAAACACGCCTTCCCATGCACGTTCTTCGGGGGATAACTCTAATAAGTTTTTACCATCAAACTCAATAGAGCCATCGGTAATTTCATATTCTTCATTCCCCGCTAAAACGCTTGCTAATGTACTTTTTCCAGAACCGTTAGGTCCCATTATAGCGTGAACTTCTCCCGCTTTTACTTCTAGGTTTATTCCTCTTAAAATTTCTTTGCCATCTATGGTGGCGTGTAGGTTTTCGATTTTTAACATTATTTTGAGTTTGTCAAGTTCATAAAGTAGAAAGTTTATAAAGTTTTAATTAGTCCTGAGAGAATCTTAGAAATTTCTTCAGACTGATTATATTTTTCATCAAAACTTTCTTTTGAAATGGTGTTTAATTCTTTTGCTAGATAAAGCATTGAGCGAACCTCTCCGCACGACCCTTTAGCAATGTATAAAAAGTGTTTAAATTCATTATTGGTTTTTCTTTCGAATCCCTCTGTAATATTATTCATTATAGAAACTGCTGCTCTTTGTGTTTGATCTCTAAAACTAAAATCCTTACTGTCTTTATATTCGTTGTAAATAGAAATGGTAAGTTCTTTTGCTTTTTGCCAAGCTATTATGTCTTCAAACCTATCTATCTTCATTTAGTCAACTTTCTACTTTATGAACTTTTTACTTTAAAACTACTGCTATCCAACCGAACCCTCCAATGAAATCTCTAATAATTTTTGTGCTTCTACCGCAAACTCCATGGGTAATTTATTTAACACTTCTTTAGCGTAGCCATTTACAATTAAGCTAATGGCTTTTTCTTCGGTGATACCGCGTTGTAAACAATAAAAAATTTGGTCTTCACCTATTTTTGATGTGGTAGCTTCGTGTTCAATTTTGGCTGTTGGGTTATCGCACTCAATGTATGGATACGTATGCGCTCCGCAACGGTCGGTCATCAATAATGAATCGCATTGAGAAAAATTACGGGCATTGTCTGCGCCTTTGGCAATTTTAACCAATCCGCGATATGAGTTGTGGCTTTTTCCAGCAGAAATTCCTTTAGAAATAATGGTGCTTTTGGTGTTTTTACCCAAATGAATCATTTTAGTTCCTGTATCGGCTTGTTGGTAATTATTTGTTACCGCAACAGAATAAAACTCCCCAACAGAGTTGTCGCCTTTTAGTATGCATGAAGGATATTTCCAAGTAATTGCAGAGCCCGTTTCTACCTGCGTCCAAGATATTTTTGAATTGGTGTAGCAAATTCCTCTTTTGGTAACAAAATTGAATACGCCACCTTTTCCGTCTTTATCTCCTGGGTACCAATTTTGCACGGTAGAATATTTTATTTCCGCATTGTCTAAAGCCACCAATTCTACTACGGCTGCGTGTAGTTGGTTTTCATCACGCTGAGGAGCAGTACATCCTTCTAGATAACTTACATAGCTACCTTCATCAGCAACCACTAATGTGCGCTCAAATTGGCCTGTGCCCGACTCGTTAATTCTAAAATAGGTGGATAGTTCCATAGGGCAACGAACATCTTTAGGAATATAGCAAAACGAACCATCGGTAAACACAGCAGAGTTAAGTGCAGCATAAAAATTATCTGCCGTAGGCACTACTGAGCCCATGTATTTTTTTATCAATTCGGGATGTTCTTGAACAGCATCGCTAAATGAGCAAAAAATAATGCCTAATTCGCCTAATTTTTCTTTAAATGATGTGGCTACAGATACCGAGTCCAAAACAAAGTCAACCGCAACGCCCTGTAAGCGTTTTTGTTCCTCCATGGATATCCCCAAGCGCTCCATGGTTTTGCGGATTTCTGGGTCAACCTCATCTAAACTGTTGAGTTGTTTTTTCTTTTTTGGCGCTGAATAATATGAGATGGATTGAAAATCGGGTTTTGGATATTTTATATGCGCCCACTCAGGTTCGGTCATGCTTTGCCAAACGCGAAAGGCGTTTAAGCGGTATTCCAGCAACCACTCTGGTTCATTTTTTTTAGAAGAAATTAGGCGTATAATATCTTCATTTAATCCAGGCGCAACCTTGTCTGATTCTACATTGGTTGTAAATCCAAACTCGTACTCCTTTTTTTCAAGGTCTTTTTTTAATTCTTCTTCTGTGTAGCCCACTTTATTGTGTTTCAAAGTTGAATGTTTAATGTTAAAAGTTTTATAAGCCCCTCTTTTGGAGTGATTTGGGAGACCTTAAACCGCAAAACTTTCTCCGCAACCGCAGGTTCTGTCGGCATTTGGGTTCACAAACACAAAACCCTTTCCGTTTAATCCGCCAGAAAAATCAAGCGTGGTGCCTACCAAGTACAAAAAGCTTTTTTTATCCACCACCACTTTTACCTCGTTAAAGTCGAATTCTTTATCATCATCTTTCAGTTGGTTGTCAAATTCTAACTCGTACATTAATCCAGAGCAACCTCCGCCTTTAACGCCAACACGAATAAAATAACCGCTTTTTCCGTCTTCTTTCATCAAGTTTATGGCTTGACTTTTAGCGTTTTCAGTAATGTTAATCATATTCATTGTTATTTAGATTAATTATAAATAATCTCAAAATTTTATGCAAAAATACCATATTTGTGGTATAAAAACAATGATTTTCTACGATAAGTTTATTAAATCACAACGCAATTATCAAAAAAACGTGTATAAAAAATGAGGATTACTCTGATTGATAATTCTTTTAAAGCTAAAAAAGCGACCTTTATAAGTCGCTTTTTTCGGGATTTCTGTGGAGAATATCGGAGTCGAACCGATGACCTCTTGCATGCCATGCAAGCGCTCTAGCCAGCTGAGCTAATCCCCCTTTGTTTTGCAAAGATAATTGATTTTATGATTTTGATGCGAGTTCAAAATCTATTTGCTTTCTGATAAGGTCAACGTTTTTAACTTTAATCATAATGCTGTCGCCTAGTCCAAAAGTTTTGCCTTTTCGTTGTCCTTTTATTAAAAGCTTGTCGCTATCAAAATAATAATAATCGTCTGTAAGGTTGTTTAGCCTGATTAATCCTTCGCACTTGTTTTGATTCAGTTCTACAAAAATTCCCCATTCTGTTACGCCAGAAATTTTGCCGTCAAACACCTCGCCTATTCTGTCGCTTAGGTATTTCACCTGCATAAATTTTATAGATGCGCGCTCTGCATCAACGGCTAATTTTTCCATTCCAGAGATGTGTTTACAAACAGCGTCTAAAATTTCTAGTTTAAAATTAGGATTTTTTCCTCCTTCGAGTTTTTGCTCTAAAATTCGATGAACAATCAAATCTGCATAGCGCCTGATTGGTGAAGTAAAGTGTGTGTAGTAATCGAACGCCAAACCATAGTGCCCAATGTTTTGTGGGCTATAAACCGCTTTCGCCATAGATTTTATGCACATGGGCGCGATGATGTGTAGGTCGTTTTTCTTCTTCGCTTCTTCCATTACATTGTTTAGTGAAAAGGAAATAGGCTTGTTTTTTTCAGGCTTAATGGTGTATCCAAAACGGGATAAATATTTTTTTAAATCTTCAATTTTTTCTTCGCTTGGTTGGTCGTGAATTCGATATACAAAGGGCCATGTGATTTTGTTTTTTGCTGGTTTGCCCACAAATTCAGCAACGGCTTTGTTTGCCAACAACATAAATTCTTCTATAAGTTGATTGGTGTCTTGCATTACTTTTTCAAACACATCAATAGGATTTCCTTTTTCGTCTAAACGAAATTTCACTTCGCTGCTTTCAATGTTTAATGCGCCATTGTTTAATCGGTGTTTACGGTGAATTTTTGCAAACTTATCGAGCAAGGCTATTTCTTCACAAAATATTCCTTCGCCTTTTTTTAGAATTTCTTGGGCTTCTTCATAACTAAATCTTTTGTCGGAATTGATAACGGTTTTTCCCAGCCAAACATTTAAAATTTCGGCTTTAGTGTTCATTCTAAAAATTGCTGAAAAGGTAAATTTATCTTCATTTGGGCGCAATGAACACAACTCGTTAGAAAGCGCTTCGGGCAACATGGGCACAACCCTATCCACTAAATACACTGAATTTCCTCTTGAGTAGGATTCTTTGTCTAAATGTGTTTGTGGTTTTACGTAGTAAGACACATCTGCAATATGAACGCCTATTTCGTAAGTGCTTTCGTCTATTTTCTTAATTGAAAGCGCATCGTCAAAGTCTTTCGCGTCATAAGGGTCAATGGTAAATGTTGTTGTGCCGCGAAGGTCTTTGCGTTTATTTATCTCCTCTTTTGAAAGCACTTTACTTATGCTTTCCGCTTCTTGATGAACTTTATCTGGAAACTTATAAGGCAATCCAAACTCGGCTAAAATGGCGTGGATTTCGGTATCGTTTTCGCCTGCATTTCCCAAAACCTCAATCACTTCTCCAATAGGATTGTCGGTTCGTTTGGGCCATTCAACAAGCCTTACAATAACTTTTTGTCCGTCTTTTGCGCCAAGTGTTTTTGCTCGTTCTACGTAAAAATCTACATGAATTTTTTTGTTGTCGGCAACAAAAAAAGCATAATTCTTTTTTATCTGAATAGACCCTACAAATTCTGTTTTCGAGCGCTCAATCACTTCTACTACTTCTGCTTCTGTTCTTCCTGAGTTGTTGGTTTTTATTTTTCTTACACTTACCTTATCTCCGTTTAGTGCGTTTTTTGTTCGCCCTTGTTTTATTACAAATTCCTCTTGCAGGTCGGCAATCATTACAAAAGCCCTTCCTCCTGCGGTAAATTCAATTATTCCCTCTAATAACGATGGAGAAGAATTGAAAGTGTATTTCCCATTTCCAACAACAACGAGTTGTTGTTGTCCTGCTAATTCTTTTAAAATTTCTTCGGTTAATGTGCGTAAATAGCTATCCTTTATATTGAGCAGCGAACATAATTGCTTTACTCCAAATTCATCTTGTGGATTGGTCTTGAAAGCAAATAAAATTGCTGTCGTTAGTCGTGATTTTGTTTTTTTATTATTGTTTTTCTTCATAATTTTTATGCTTTGTAAAGGTATGGTTTAAACTTTAGCAGAAGAAAAATGTTGGTTAATAATTCGTTTAATCTTTAAAGAACGCTAACTTTGTAACAAGTCATTAAAAAAACAAAAAATTATGAATAAGAAAGTAGAAGCAGCATTAAATAATCAGATAGAAATTGAGGCCATGTCTTCACAATTTTATTTAGCAATGGCGTCTTGGGCAGAAACAGAAGGTTTAAGCGGAACGGCTATGTTTTTGTATCAGCACAGCGATGAAGAGCGTGTGCACATGCTAAAACTTGTGAAATTTATAAATGAGCGTGGCGGAAAAGCTCTAATTCCAGCATTAAAACAACCGCCAAAAACGTTCAAAGGCGTTGTTGATATTTTTGAAAGCTTGTTAAAACACGAAACGTTTGTTACAAAAACAATCAATGATGTGGTAGATGTTTGCCTAAAAGAAAAAGACTACACTACACATAATTTCATGCAGTGGTATGTTGCCGAACAACTTGAAGAAGAAGCGCTGGCGCGTAACATTATGGATAAATTAAAATTAATTGGCAATGATAAGGGTGGTTTGTATTTATTTGACAGAGACCTACAATCGTTGAGTTCACAAACAAATAAGGCACAACAAGGCGCTTAATTTATTTATGAATTTTTCTTGCCTACTACACATTCCTTCTCAGTACCTTCCTTGGGAAACGGTTTGGTTTTGGGTGGTGTTTAGCGTTTCTGGCTTTCTTGTAACGCTTGGTTTTATTCGTTATAGAAATATTATTCAACGAAGGCGAGAAACGTATTTGGAATCGGAGGTATTTGCTCGAACGCAGGAAATTGAAGCGCAAAAAGAAAAAATTGAACTACAAAAAAAACTACTCGAAGAAGAAAAACAAAAAGCCGACAAATTGCTTTATCAAATTTTACCCGATGAAATTGCTGATGAATTAAAACACACGGGGAAATCAAAAATTCGCTTGTACAGAGAGGTTTCTGTAATGTTTACCGACTTTAAGGGTTTTACAAAAATTGCAGAAAACGTATCGCCAGAAGAATTGGTAAGTCGGCTAGAAAATCACTTCATCACTTTCGATAAAATTGCTTCAAAACATTTAATAACACCCATTAAAACCGTTGGCGATTCTTATATGGCGGCAGGTGGCGTTCCATTAAGAAATAAAGAGCATGCTGTGCAAATTTTACTCTCTGCGCTTGAGATACAAAGCTACATGGCGCAACGTAAAGAAGTTGCTCGACAAGAAAAACGCGACTTTTGGGAACTAAGAATTGGCATAGACACTGGTCCTATAATTGCTGGTGTTATTGGCACGCAGCGCATTGCATACGACATTTGGGGCGACACGGTAAACGTAGCCAGCAGAATGGAAATGACGTGTGATGCGGGAAAAGTAAACATCACTGGAAGAACGTACGAACAGATAAAACCTTTTTTTAATTGCACGTTTAGAGGAAAAATTTTAGCAAAAAACAAGGGGCACATCAACATGTATTATGTTGATAGAATTATTCCGGAGCTTTCTTTAGATGGCGAAGGATTGCTTCCAAACAGTAAATTTTGGCCTTATGTAAATTTACATCTATACACTAAAATTCAGCACCAAAAATTATATAACGATGTGTTGCAATTTTTGAACGACAACCTAGATGAGGATTTGCACTATCATGGTGCTTTTCATACCGCTAATGTGGTTAAATCTGTCGAGCGATTATCTATTTTGGAAGGCATCATCAATGAAGAAATTTTGTTATTAAAAGCCGCTGCTTTGTTTCACGACATTGGCTTTGTAAAACAATATGAACACAACGAGCCTGTTGGTGCAGAAATGGCGCGTGAGTGGTTGCCAAAATATGGTTTCAACGAGGAGCAAATCGAAAAAGTTTGTTCGCTGGTTTTGATTACCGATGTAGAGACAGAACCTAACACATTGCTTGAAAAAATTATTAGAGATTCTGATTTGGATTATTTAGGGCGAGAAGATTTTATGACTATTTCGGAGAATCTGAAAAAAGAATTCATGATAAAAGGAAAAGTGTCTTCTGATAGAAATTGGGATGAAATTCAAATTGATTTTTTAAGCAAACATTGCTACTATACAGAGTCTGCTAAAAAAATTAGAGAGGCAAAAAAGCAGACGCATTTAGAATTGGTAAAACAGCGCTACAATGAAAACGCTTACGCTTGATTTTCTTCGATTTCTTCTTTTTGACTGTTTTTTTCGCCCATAATGGTAAATCCATTTTCGGGATTAAAAAACTTTTTTTGTTTTACTATCAATAATCCAACACCGCTTGTTATTGCTGCATCTGCAATATTAAAAATGGGCGGAAAAATTATTTGACCTTTAAAATATGGTACCCACATTGGGTAGCGCACATCGAAATGAATCATGTCCACCACGTGTCCCATTAAAACTGGAGCATAACCGCCTTCTTCTGGAAATAGTTGTGCAGCATCATAGTATCCGCTGTCTGAAAAAATGACACCATAAAACACACTGTCAACTATGTTGCCCATAGCGCCTACAAATATCATAGAGAAGGCAGTCAGCATTGTTTTTGGCGCTTCGTTTTTTAATAAATTGAAAATGATTTTTCCGATAAAAAATAGGGCAACTATTCTAAAAAGTGTAAGAATGATTTTTCCAATATCTCCGCCAAACTCCATTCCAAAAGCCATTCCTTTATTTTCTATAAAGTAGATGTCTATTGGTCCCCAATCAGAAATTAATCCAACTGGGTAGTTGGTTTTTATAAAGATTTTAGTGGCTTGGTCAATTATTAAAATCAACCCTACCACCAAAAAAACAAGATGTTTAGATTTCACGCTTTATACATTTTATTGTTGCATTTTAGCTTCAACACTAAGCGTTGCGTGAGGCACTAATTTTAAGCGTTCTTTTGGAATTAATTTTCCCGTAACACGACAAATTCCGTAGGTTTTATTTTTTATTCTAACCAAGGCGTTTTCAAGGTTTGTAATGAACTTTTCTTGGCGCGCTGCTAATTGGGCTGTTTCCTCTCTCGAAAGTGTTTCGGAGCCCTCTTCCATCATTTTAAAGGCATAAGCCGTATCGTCTGTTCCGTTGTCTCCTGCGTGAGAAAGCGAACTCATTAGTAAATCATAATCTGTGCGCGCTTCTTGTAATTTGCTCAAAATGATTTGTCTGAATTCTTCTAAATCTTTGTCTGAATAGCGAACGGTTGGGTTGTTGTAAATTTTAGCCACAGGCTTAACTGTGGGTGTTATTGGCTTTGGTGTTACTACCTCTGTCTTCTTCATTATCTCCTCCACTTTTTTCTTTTCTACTATTAGCGGTGCAACTATTAATTTTTTTTCTGCTTTTTGAATTGGCTTTGGTGCAATTGCTTGTTTTTTTACAATGGGTTTTGCCGCTACTTTTTGGGCAACTGGTTTTACACTTTTCTTTGGAGCAACTTTTTTGGTTGGCGTTGGTGCTTTTTTAACTATTTTTTTGGCAATAGTCTTTTTTATCGGCTTTTTAGCAACAATTTTTTTCGCAGGTTTCTTTACAATTTTTTTAGCGATTGGCTTAGCCACTTTCTTTTTCGCCACAACCTTTTTAGCTGTTGGCTTTATTACCTTCTTTTTTGAAACCGCTTTTTTAACCATTACTTTTTTGGCTATTTTTTTAGCAACAACTTTTTTAGTAATTTTTTTAACCGCTTTTTTCGGGGTAATTTTTTTTATGGGTTTCTTGGCAACAATTTTCTTTTTAGATGTTGCTTTTTTAAGCGTTTTTTTGGCGATTGTTTTTTTCTTTGGCGCAGCCTTTTTTGCAACAGCTTTCTTTGTTGTTTTTTTAACTATTTTTTTAGGCGCAACTTTTTTTGTTGGCTTTTTTGCTGTAGGTTTTTTCTTTGCTTCTTTTTTTACAACAGTCTTTTTAATCGCCTTTTTTGGCGTGGCTTTTTTAGCTTTTTTATTGTTATTTTTCTTGGCCATAGTCGTCAATTTTTATGTTATTCTATTTTCTCTAATGCGATGCTTGTTTCCAAACCATCGCCTAAATCTATAAAAAATCCTTTATCTAAATCACTTACAAGGTCAATTTTTTTTGCGAGGGTTTCTGTACAAATATAATTTTTATTGTTTTCAATCGCGCTATTTATGTGCTGGTTACCTTTAATTTTTAGCGAAATTTTATCGGTTACTTCTAATCCACTGTCTTTGCGTAAGTTTTGGATGCGATTAACCATTTCCCGTGCAATACCCTCTTCTTTTAATATTTCAGTGATGGTAATATCCAGCGCAACGGTTATTTTACCTTCGTTAGCAACCAGCCATCCTGGTATGTCTTGCGATAGAATTTCAACATCGCTAAGGATAATTGAAAATGTTTCATTTTCTACTGAGATTTCTGTTTCTCCTTTCTGCTCTAGTGCTGCAATTTTTTCTTGTGAAAAAGCACTAATCGCAGACGAAACCTGCTTCATATACTTGCCTACTTTTGGGCCTAACGCCTTAAAGTTGGGTTTGATGGTTTTCACTAAAAATCCGCTGTCTGGAGCAATCGTTTCTATTTCTTTTACGTTTACTTCCGATTTGATAAGCACTGCAACATCAGCAATTTGACGCGCAAATTTTTCATCAATAATGGGCACTAATATCTTTTGTAGCGGCTGACGCACACGTATGTTTTCTTTCTTGCGCAGCGATAAAATCAACGAAGAAATTTTTTGGGCATAACCCATTTTTTCTTCTAAATCTTTATTGATGTGCGCCTCGTTGTATTCTGGAAACAAGGTTAAATGCACCGATTCGTTGCTGTCTTTTTTCGTAACCGAGTTTAAATCTCTAAACAGTTGTTCGCTGTAGAATGGCGCAATGGGCGAAGCCAGTTTTGCAACAGTTTCTAAGCACACGTAGAGCGTTTGATATGCCGCAATTTTATCTTCCGAGTAATCGCCTTTCCAGAAGCGCCTTCTACACAAGCGTACGTACCAGTTGCTTAATTCATCGGTAACAAAATCTTGAATTAAACGCCCTGCTTTGGTGGGTTCGTAATCGTTGTAAGCAGCGTCAACTTCTTTAATCAACGTGTTCAAACGAGAAATTACCCAGCGGTCTATTTCCGGTCTTTGCTCAACAGGAATTTTGTTCTCACTAAACGTAAAATTATCTACGTTGGCATACAGCGCATAAAATGAATAGGTGCTGTTAAGCGCGCGGAAAAACTTTCGCTGCACTTCCGTTATGCCTTCTAAATCGAATTTCAAGTTATCCCACGGCTGTGCATTGGTAATCATATACCAGCGCGTGGCGTCTGCTCCGTAGGTTTTTAGCGTTTCAAATGGATCAACGGCATTACCCAAGCGCTTAGACATTTTTTGTCCGTTTTTGTCTAACACTAGCCCATTTGATATCACATTTTTGTAAGCCACAGAATCAAACACCAATGTAGCAATGGTGTGCAATGTATAAAACCAACCACGTGTTTGGTCAACACCTTCTGCAATAAAATCGGCAGGAAAGAAAAAGCCCCCTCCATCTCCCCCCAATGGGGGAGCGTTTTTAGGAACTGTAGGGGTTTGGCACAACTCTTTTTTTATTGTGGCAACCACCTGGTCAATGCCTCCTAAAACTTCCTCATTTTTAAATCTAATTACTTTAAAACCGTGTTGGTTTAAAATTAATGTGCGTTGAGCATCTGCTTCAGCTATTTCTAGCTCGTTGTGATAACCGCCATCAACTTCTATAACCAATGCTTTTTCTATACAAACAAAATCAACTATAAATTCTGCAATAACATGTTGTCTTCTAAATTTATATTCATCTAGTCGTTTACCTCTGAGTTCCTCCCAAAGCGCATTTTCAGCTATTGTTGAATTTTTCTTTAGCTCCTGCATTTTTTCTTTTAAATGAGGATATGAAAACTTTGATGCTGTTTTAAACAACGGTGATTTTTCACCCTCTCCTTGGGAGAGGGACGGGGAGAGGCAGAACGGATAATGCCACTGTGCATAAGGCATAGAGCCACTATCAAACCACACGTCTATTAAATCTGCTTCGCGCTTCATGGGCTTACCAGATGCAGAAACCAGCGTGATGTTGTCAACGTAGTTTTTATGTAAATCGAAGGTTTCGTAATTCTGTTTTGAAAAATCTCTAGGTGTAAAATTTTCTAGCGGACTAGAAGTCATAAGCCCTGCGGCAATAGCTTTTTCTATTTCTGTTTTAAGTTGCTCTACCGACTCGATGCAAATAGCTTCTTTGCCATCTTCGGTGCGCCAAATAGGAATGGGAATTCCCCAATAACGTGAGCGCGATAAATTCCAATCGTTGGCGTTTTCTAGCCAATTTCCAAAACGCCCTGTGCCGGTGCTTTCGGGCTTCCAGTTGATAGTTTTATTCAACTCAACTAAGCGGTCTTTTTTATCGGTAACTTTTATAAACCAGGAATCTAGCGGATAATACAACACGGGCTTGTCGGTGCGCCAACAATGCGGATAGCTGTGCTCGTACTTCTCTACTTTGAATGCTTTGTTTTCTTCTTTTAGTTTGATAGAAATGAGCACATCTGCTGATTTTTCAGGTTCTTCGCCTTTAGTATAGTACTCATTTTTTACATACATGCCCGCTAGTTCACCCATTTCTGGTCGAAAACGTCCTTGTAAATCTACCAACGGAACTAAAATTCCGTTTTCGTCTTTCACCAGCATGGCGGGTATGCCGTTTTCTTTCGCTACACGGTAGTCGTCAGAACCAAAGGTGGGCGCAATATGTACAATGCCTGTTCCGTCATCGGTGGTAACGAAATCTCCTGGAATAACTTTGAATGCTTTCTCAGCGTCTTGATGCGGTTGAGCGAAGGGCAAAAGCTGTTTGTATTTAATCCCCTCAAGCATCCAGCCTTCAAAATTTTTAATTAAAACATATGGTATTTTTTTGTCACCTTTTTTATAAAGCTCCAATTCGTTTTCAGTCTCAGCCCTATAATATGGGCTGTTTAATACTTTTTCTAAAAGGGCTTTTGCTACTATTAAAAATACTTCTTGTCCTGTATACTGATTAAATGTTTTTATTAAACTATAATCAATGTTTGAGTTTATTGCTAACGCTGAGTTCGATGGTAGTGTCCACGGAGTGGTCGTCCATGCTAGAAAATAAAAATTTTCTTTTAATAGTTCTCCAAAAATTTCTCTTGTATCAACATCGTCTACGTCAATATTAAACTGCGCCACAACCGTAGTGTCTTTTACGTCTCGGTAGCAACCGGGTTGGTTTAATTCGTGTGAAGATAGGCCCGTGCCCGCAGCAGGCGAATAGGGTTGAATAGTGTAACCCTTATACAACAATCCTTTGTTGTAAATCTGTGCCAACAACCACCAAACGCTTTCAATGTATTTGTTTTCGTAGGTGATGTATGGGTCGTCCATGTCAACCCAGTAGCCCATTTTTTTGGTGAGGTCGTTCCACACATCGGTATAGCGCATTACCGCTTCTCTACACGCTTTGTTGTAATCGTCAACCGATATTTTTTTACCAATATCTTCTTTAGTAATGCCTAATTCTTTTTCTACACCTAGCTCTACAGGGAGTCCGTGCGTGTCCCATCCTGCTTTACGTTTTACTTGAAATCCTTTAAGGGTTTTGTAGCGGCAAAAAATGTCTTTAATAGCGCGCGCCATTACGTGGTGAATGCCTGGCAAACCGTTGGCTGAGGGTGGTCCTTCAAAAAACACAAAGGGTTTGTTTTCATCACGAGTGGTGATGCTTTTTTCAAATATCTTTTGCTCATCCCAAAATTGCTGAATTTCTTCGGCTGTTTGGGTGAGGTTAAGTGTGCTATATTCCTTGTATTTAGACATTCTGCTGCTAATCCTTTTTTGTAAAAAGTCAACAAAGTTAAAAAAACTGTTGTTATTATCGGTGTAAAAGGTTGGTAAAGCGTAATTTTGAGGGCGGGTTTGATTATTTGACCCCCTCTTGCTCCCCCTAAAAAAGAGAGTTTTTATGAAAGAAAAAGAATTGATAGTAATTAGTGGTCCGTGTAGTGCGGAGACAGAAGAGCAAGTGTTTAAAACGGTTGAGCAACTTTCTGTGTTGCCAAACTTAGCGTTTTTGCGCGCGGGTATTTGGAAGCCACGCACGCGCCCCAATATGTTTGAAGGTGTTGGTGAAGTGGGTTTAAAATGGTTGGTGGATGCGGGCAAACATTTTGATTTAAAAACCTCCACCGAAGTAGCGAATGCACAACATGTTGAAAAAGCATTAAAGGCAGGAATAGATGTGTTGTGGATAGGTGCGCGCACTACGGTAAATCCGTTTTCGGTGCAAGAAATTGCCGATAGTTTAAAAGGCGTGAATGTGCCTGTGTACATTAAAAATCCTGTAAACCCCGATTTGAATTTATGGATTGGCGCGGTAGAGCGCATAAAAAATGTAGGAATCGAAAACGTATCGTTGATTCACCGTGGGTTTTCTACTTACGGGAAATCTATTTACCGCAACGAACCCATGTGGGAAGCGGCTATTGAAATGATGCGCTTGTTTCCAGAATTGACCATGATTTGCGACCCAAGTCATATTTCGGGTAAGCGCGAGTTATTGCAACAAGTTTCTCAAAAAGCGTTAGATTTAGACATGGATGGCTTGATGATTGAAAGCCATATTACGCCTAACGAAGCGTGGAGCGATGCACAACAACAAGTTACGCCTGCTGATTTGCAAGTGTTGTTGGGTAACTTATCTTACAAAAAACAACACTCGGAAAATACGCAGTTTATTTCCCAATTAGAACAACTGCGTAGCGATATTGATGTGATAGACGAACGGCTTATTCGTTTGCTAAGTGAGCGCATGGACATTGTAGAAAAAATTGGCTTGTTTAAAAAAGAAAACAACATCACCGTGTTTCAAGTAGAGCGCTGGAAAGAAATTTTAGACAACCGCAGCGAGCTGGCGCGATTGCTAAATTTAGACAATACTTTGATAGAAGAAATTTTTAAAGCCATTCATAAGGCGTCTGTGGAAAAGCAGAGCAGGGTTTGAGTTGAAAGTTGAAAAGTTTAAAGTTGGGGGTTTTAAATACAACTTTTAACATTCAACCTTATAACCTTCAACTAATTTCTAAATATCCAAATCAAACACCCCAGAATTTAAGAGAGCTTTGTTAAAGTTGATAATCAATGTTGCTTTGGTGTAAAATCCGTTGGAGTATATACTTTCTGATGTAGTGGTGTAACCCTCTTTTTCTCTAATAGTGCGATTAAAACGAAAGCCGCCTTCTACATACAAATGAAAATTCTTAGATAATTTAGCGCGTGTTTGTGTGCTTGCAAACAGTTGATTGTATCTATATGAAAGTCTTTGATAGTTTTGAAAATCGTAATCTCCAAATTGTTGTGCTTGTAAGCCAAACACAATATCTTGTCTAACGCCTTTTGTAATGTTGTACGTCAGTTTGGTTTGTGAAGGTAAAATTAAGGTATACGACCATTTTGGCGCAAACTGCGTATGATAAGCTAACACTGGTGTTCCTAAAAATTGATTATCGTAATACGAAGCGTATAATCCATAAAAAAACAAGGAGTTTAGATTGATAATTTTAACTCGTCCAATCATTGCGTTCGCATAAATGCCTTTAAAATCATATGCTTGAAACTGATCATATACGCCTATATTTAAAGAGTAAAGCAGCGTTTTTATTTTTAAATTTTCATATTTTAATTTTATACCTGTTATCCCTGCTTTTACATGATTTATTCTGAAAATTTGTGTGGACGTATATAATTCCGAATAACCACCATCAACCCTAAAAAATGTTTGTGACATGCTTGGTTGTACTTTTTTTAGTGCATCTTTTATAGAGGTTGATTTCAATAAATCTTTTACTGAAACACCTAAATCGAAGTTGTTTTTAATGGGTAATAATAATGAGGCTTTGGTTGAGTAGCCATCTAGCGAATTATTTTGTTGAGGAATGGTATAATCAGCTTCTAAACTAAAGCGTGGTTTGAATAAAATATTGGCGTCTAAAAATTGAGAAAAACAACTTATAGTTAAAAGTTGAAGGTTGAAGGTTAAAAGTATTTTTAGTAGTGTTGATTTCATTGTTATTTTAGAGATTCTTCGTTTCACTCAGAATGACAAATCTTATTTTTTAAAACTATTAACTTATAACTAAATTTTCTTAATAACTTAATCACCTCATAACTTTCAATTACTCCAGCCTTGGTGATTCGTATTTTACACCATCTACTTTTATTTCAATGTCGTTTTTATAAGTGATGCGAATGGTTTCGATGCCTTTTTCATTTTTTCTTGTCCAGTCGCCTTCTTTACGACCCATTTCGTATTTTCCTTCTAAACGCACTACTCCATTTGGATGATAAAATTTATGTTTTCCTATTGGAATTCCGTTGATAAATTCTCCTTCAAAAGCCGTTTGTCCATCATCGTATTTATGTAACCATTTTCCGTGTTGTAGGTCACTTGTATATTCTCCTGTTTCTTTGTGGTCGCCCACTTTTAAATACCATTGTCCTTCTTTCAATCCTGCAAGATAATTTCCTTTTACTACAACAACACCTGTGCTATCGTATTCAATAGATTCCCCTTCAGCCAAGCCTTTTACATAAAATTCATCGCGTTTGATTTTTTTATTTTCATGATACCATAACCATTTACCAACTGGTAACCCATTTTTATATTCTCCTTCTTGTTGTAATACTTGACTTTCGTAGTAATACAACCATTTTTCAATTTTTTTATCGTCTTTGTATTTTCCTATTGCGCGTAATTTTCCACTTGGATAGTAGTAGCGCCATTCACCTTGATAAAACCCTGAAGTATCTACAATTCCTTCTGCTAGTTTTTCATCGTATTTATAAACGGTGCAATTAAGTAAATTTCCTTGTTGGTCAAACTCTCTAAAAATACCAATTTTTTTACCATTTACAACCGCTCCAATGGTTTTAAGAGTACCGTCTTCATAAAATTCTTTATAAAATTCTGCAAATTCTACTTCTTTAGCATCTTTAATTAATTCACCTTCTTCAAATTTTTGTAAAGTTTCTAATTGTCCTTTTTCGTTATACTGTTTTGTAATTCCATTCACTTTATCGTCTCGGTAAAACTCTTCTTTTTTAACTTTTCCGTTGTCGTGAAAATCTTTCCAAACACCTTGTTTATTACCTTCTACATCTTTTCGATTGATATATTCTTCATCTTCTAAATATCCTTGTTTAAAGGTTGAAACAGTAATTACTCTACTATCTTCTTGCGCTAATTCATTCGTAATTCCTTCTAAAACTCCATTCTTATAACTCCCTTGTTTTTTTACTTCTCCTGTTGGGTAAAAATCTTTATATTCTCCATTAAGTGTATCGTTTATAATCGTGTACTCACTAACTAAAATTCCGCTATCACCATACACTCTAAATTTTCCATGTTTAATATTTTCTTTATAAGAAATTTCTTTCGTAATAAACCCATCCTCAGAGTAAAATTTCCAAACACTATCAAGTAAAAATTTTTTACGATTTCCTTCTGATTTTAATTTTCCATTTTTGTAATAATTTTTCCAATAACCGTTCGGTTTTTTCTGTTCTATCAATCCTTCGCTTGCTTTTTCTCCAGATTCGTAGTAAAAAATTTTGTAACCATCGGTAGTATCAGAAGAAGATGTTTGAGAATAACCCCTCAAAGAAATGAAAAAAATAAGCAGTAAAGTAAAAACGGTTTTCAACAACCTTTTATATATTATCATTAAATATTATTTAAGTTTAAAAAGTCTATTATTATTAATGGTGTGTTAATAATGTTATAAAAATTATACCAAATAATTTGAATTTATCACTTTTAAATAAATAAGAACAAACTATTAACAAGGTTTTATAATTAAGCGTTTAAAAATCAAAAGTATTTTAAATTTAATTAACAATGGTTAATTATTATTTAAACCAATAAAAGTTGATATAAATATATAAAATTAAACGAAAAAATTGTGTGTTAAGTATGAATAAGTAATGTAAAATTAGTCAAGAAAATAATAGAAGATGTCGTTTATAGTTTTGGCTGTAAAAATTTAAACACAAACAGAAAATACTTAAACAATTTTATAAACATTAATTAACAATACAGATGTTTGTAATTAAACTATCATTTTTACAATTATCTTTGATTGAATAAAAATTAAGACATTATTAAATGATTATAGCTTTAGGCAGCGACCACGCTGGATTTCAATTAAAAAATAAAATTATAGAACTTCTTAAAAACAAAGGAATTCAAACCATTGATAAAGGCACTTATTCTGAAGAAAGCTGTGATTATCCAGACTATGCGCACGCTGTAGCAGAAAGTATAGAAAATAAAGAATCAGAATTAGGGATTATCATGTGCGGAAGTGGAAACGGAATAAACATTGCGGCTAACAAACATCAGCAAATACGCGCAGCCTTAGCTTGGGATGTTGAAATTGCAAAATTAGCACGTCAACACAACGATGCTAACGTATTATCACTTCCTGCACGATTTATTTCAGAAGAAAAAGCCTTACAAATTGTTGAGGCGTTTTTAAATGAAACCTTTGAAGGTGGTCGCCATCAAAAAAGAATAGATAAGATAGGGTTGAAAGTTAAAGGTTAAAAGTTATAAAGTTAAAAGAGATGAAAGTATTGAAATCAATGGTTTTTACATTATTAATTGTAGCCTGTACAGTTACACAAAAAACAAGCTCTACTAATGTAAAAGTTAATAAAAATCAAGATGCTGAAGCATTCAGCAAAACCATTTTAGCAGACGATTTAAACAAACACCTTTCTGTGATTGCTTCTGATGAATACGAAGGCAGAGAAACAGGAAAAGAAGGTCAGAAAAAAGCAGCTCAATACATCAAAAATCATTTTGAAGCTATTGGTTTAGCGCCAGGAAATAATGGAAGTTTTTTTCAAGAATTTCCCCTTGACGTGAAAGATCCTGCAAATGTTTATATGAACGTAAAAAACACAGAATATAAATTTTTAGAACACTTTTATCAGTTTGGTGGTTTACCAGACACCACCTTAACAGGAACAGAAATAGTAGATGTTGGCTACGGCATCAACGATGAAAATTATTCTGACTACACCAATAAAAATGTGATGGGAAAGCTCATTTTAATAAAAGCAGGAACACCTAAGGATAAAGAATTGTCTAAAGAATGGAACTGGCGTGTAAAACGCGAGGAAGCTCAAAAACAAGGTGCTTCAGTTGTTTTTTATTATGATGAAGATTATGAAAAAAACAAAAAACCCATCGAAAACTACGTTAAAAATCCACAACTTCAACTTCACAACAAAGGCAGAAGAGTAAGCAGATATGTGCCGTTTTTTATTATTTCTCCCGAATTAAATAATGCTATTACTTCAAGCTCTACCAAAGACGATGCTTACTTAGCAGATTACGAAATGCGCTTAAGCACTAATTCAAAACCGATTTCTTCTGAAAACGTCTTAGGATTTTTAGAAGGAACCGACAAAAAAGATGAAATATTAGTTATTACCGCACACTACGACCACATTGGCTACGATAGCGGAGAAATTTGCAATGGAGCCGATGACGATGGCTCAGGAACAGTGTCGGTTTTAGAGCTTGCTGAAGCATTTGCTTTAGCTGCTAAAGAAGGAAAGCGTCCGCGAAGAAGCGTCTTGTTTATGACTGTTTCGGGCGAAGAAAAAGGACTGTTGGGTTCGCAATTCTATACCGACAACCCCATTTTTCCATTAGAAAATACCATTGCCGATTTAAATGTGGACATGGTTGGTCGCGTAGATAAAGCGCACGCTGAAAATCCAAATTATGTGTACATTATTGGCTCAGACAAATTAAGTTCCGAACTTCATGAAATCGGTGAACAAACCAACAAACTGTACACTAATTTGATGTTAGATTATACGTATAATGATGAAAACGACCCCAACCGTTTTTATTATCGCTCAGACCATTATAATTTTGCAAAAAATGGTATTCCAGTGATTTTCTACTTTAACGGAACTCATGAAGACTACCACAAACCAAGCGATGAAGTAGATAAAATTAATTTTAACGTAATGGAAACACGCGCGCGCTTAGTCTTTTTAACTGCTTGGGAGCTCGCCAACAGAGAGCAAAGAATTGTGGTGGATAAGAAGTAATTTATTCGGACAACAAGCCGATTAAAAATTCTTCAAACTCTTTTTTAAAATCTTCGTAATATTTACCCGTTCCGGGTCCGTAAAAACCCGTGTGTACTTTACGCACTTTTCCTGTTTTATCAATAATAATCGTTGTGGGGTATGACACTACATGGTTTAAATGGATTAACACCCATTGAATACAAACAAAAATACCTACAACAAAATGGATTACTTAATTAAATATTATTCAACTAATTTTCACCCTATATTTGTGTCCAGTTTTTTAGGGGCTTACACGCTGCTTCTCTCTGCTGTTGAGGTGTGGCGTGTTCTGCAAAATTATTTTCTACATCTTTTTTATTTTACAACATCAATCTGATTAGTGTTATATAACATTTATGCCTAATTTTACGTTAAATGCTTGTATTCCGACAAATTTGAACACAAACACACATACCGATTTGCTGCAAAAGCTCGATGCTTTTGAAAAGAAGTTCTACAAAAATCAACTTCTAAAGGGCTGTATTGTGTTTTTTACGGCTGTTTTAGGCGTGTTTTTAGCACTGTCGCTTACAGAGTATTTAGGGCAATTTGAAGAAATGGGTAGAACGGTGTTGTTTTATGGTTTCGTGCTTATTTCTCTAGTGGTTTTGTACAAATGGATGGTAATTCCCGCGCTAAAACTCTACAAGCTAAAACAAGGAATTTCGCGCTATGATGCGGCAAAAATTATTGGTAAACATTTTGGAGAAATTAATGATAAGGTACTTAACACGCTTCAGCTTACAGAAACCATAAAGGACAATCCCGATAGCGACTTGCTTATTGCCGGAATTGAACAAAAAACCAAAGAATTACGTGTGTTTGATTTTGGCTCTGTTGTGAATTATTCTGAAAACAAAAAATATCTCAAATACGCAGCCATTCCCATTGGTGTGGTGGTCTTGATTTTATTTGTAAACGCACGCATTTTAACCGATGCTTCTAAGCGTTTAATTCTCTACAACAAGCATTTCGAAAAGCAAGCGCCCTATGATTTTGTGCTCTTGTCGAAAAAATTATCAACCCTAGAACAGGAAGATTTTGAATTACAATTAACCACCAAAGGAAGCGTTGTGCCAAAACAATTGTTCATTCATTTCAACAACGAAAAATATTTGCTGAACAAAGAAAATGGCGTATATCGTTTCAATTTTAAATCGCCCAGAAAGTCTGTTGAATTTTACTTTTCCGATGGCGAATATTCTTCGAAAGAATATGAGCTAAGCGTGCTTCCAAAGCCTTTGATTGGCGAACTTATATTACGTTTAAACTATCCGAAATACACCAAAAAAGAACCACTCGAATTAGCAAACATTGGCGATGCTATCGTGCCTGAAGGAACGGTTATTTATTGGGAAATAAAAACCAAAAATTCCGACACAGTGCGTATAGAATTTCCTGACAGCGTTATTTATTCGCTAAAAAATACGACTGAATTATCAAAAAAAGCAAAACATTCGTTTGAGTACAAAATTGCACTGAAAAATGCGTTTGTAACAGCACAAGCCAACCACTACTCTATTTCTGTAATAAAAGATGAAGCGCCAAATATTACCTTCGAAGAAGAAAAAGATTCGTTGAGCGATAATGTGCGTTATTTCTACGGAAATGTTGCCGATGATTATGGTTTTTCTTCGCTATATTTCATTTACAAAATAGAACATGGCGAAGCAAAAAAACAGGCGTTACCCGTTTCAAAATCCTTCACGAAAGACCAATTTTATCACTTATGGAACATCAACGAATTAGGCATAAATGCAGGTGAGCAAATCGAATATTATTTTGAAGTGTGGGACAATGATGGCGTAAATGGTCCAAAATTTACACGAACAGCCACAAAACTTTACAAAGCGCCAACGCTTGAAGAGCTAGAAAAAATGGCTTCACAAAGCAACGAGGTAGTAAAAAACTCCTTTGAAGACGCTATGAAGCAAGCGCAAAAAATGCAAAACGAATTGAAAAATTTGCAAAAAAATGTGCTTAACAAAAAATCGCTCAACTGGCAAGACCAAAAGCAAATTGAGCAATTTTTAAATCAGCAAAAACAACTCGAAAAAAACATCGAGCAACTAAAACAAGAAAATACTCGAAAAAACAACCAACAGTCGGAGTTCAAAGAATTAAATCCTGAGCTTTTAGAAAAGCAAAAACAACTGGAAAAATTGTTCGATGAGTTGATGACGGACGAAATGAAAAAACTTTACGAAGAGTTAGAAAAATTGCTGGAACAACTTGATAAAGACAAGGTGCAAGATGCCCTAGAAGAGCTTTACAACAAGCAGGAAGATTTAGAAAAAAGTCTCGACCGTTCGCTGGAATTGTTCAAGCAGTTGGAGTTTGACCAAAAATTAGAATCCATTATGGAACGTTTGGATAATCTTTCAAAAGAAGAAGAAGAATTATCAAAACAAACCGAAGATAAATCTAAAAACACCGAAGATTTAAAGCAAAAACAAAGCGACATTGACGAAAAATTCAAGCAAGTAAAAGAAGATTTGGATGCGCTCGAAAAACTCAACGAAGAATTAGAAAATGAACGTCAAATGGAAAATACCGATGAGCAGGAAAAAGCCGTTGACGAAGAAATGAAAAATAGCCAACAAGAGCTGGATAAAAACAATCGTAAAAAAGCTTCGGGCGCACAAAAAAATGCTTCCCAAAAAATGCAAGAACTAAAGCAACAGTTGGCACAAATGCAACAAAGTCAGCAGCAACAACAAAACCAAGAAGATATGGCGTCTTTGCGCATGTTGTTAGAAAACTTGATTCAGTTCTCATTTGACCAAGAGTCCGTGATGCAACAAATGGGGCAAACGCCCACATCCGACCCAAAATATTTAGAACTTGGTAGAGAACAAAAGAAATTGGAAGACGATGCTCAAATTATTAAAGACTCTCTAAATGCTTTAGCAAAACGCGTGTTTCAAATAGAAAGTTTTATTACCAAAGAAATGGGCAACATGACGGATAATTTGCAAGAAAGTATTGGCAATATTTCCGAACGAAAAACTTCTTTTGCTCTACAAAATCAACAACTCGTAATGACCTCTGCCAACAACTTGGCGCTTATGCTTGATGAGGTGTTGCAACAACTTCAACAACAAAGCATGTCTCAACAACCTGGTTCTGGAAGCTGCAACAAACCTGGTGGTTCTGGTAATAGTCCGTCAATGCAACAAATGCAACAGCAACTTCAGCAACAATTAGAGCAAATGAAAAAGCAGCTGGAACAAGGCAAGCAAGATGGCGGTAAAAAACCCGGGGGCGAAAAAGACGGTGAAGGAAAAGGTAAAAATGGCATGGGCAGCACCCCTGGTGGTGGAAATTTAAGTAAAGAGTTGGCAAAAATGGCGGCTCAACAAGAAGCTATAAGAAAAGAAATTCAGCGTATGGCTCAAGAGTTAAATAAAGACGGTTCGGGCAGCGGAAATGGGCTGAACGATGCGGCTAAAAAACTGGAAGAAATAGAGAAAGATCTTGTAAACAAGCGCATTACAGAGCAAACCATCAAACGTCAACAAGAAATAATGACGCGCCTTTTAGAACACGAAAAAGCCCAACGCGAACAAGAACAAGACAATAAAAGAGAATCAAACGAAGAAAAAAATCAAAAATATAGTAACCCTACGCGCTATTTTGAGTATAAAAGGAAAAAACAACAAGAGGTGGAGTTATTAAAAACCATTCCGCCCAGCCTTAATGATTATTATAAGAACAAGGCCAACGAATTTTTTAACTATTATGAATAAACTTTACTCTTAGTAAAAACATGGAAACACTAGAACTTTCAAAATCCATCCAAATTAATTCTAAAACAGAAAACATAACCTTAGTAGAAAAACTAATTGACGAGGTTTGTGAAGAACACAAGGTTAACGAAGACTATTACGGAAACATCCTTATAGCCATTACCGAAGCTGTGAACAACGCTATTTTACACGGCAATAAAAACAATCCCGATAAGTTGGTGAAAATCCATGTTGAAACGGTCTCAAACAAACACCTTTCCTTCAAAATTTCAGACCAAGGTAAAGGTTTCGACTATGATGGTTTACCCGACCCAACCGATCCCGAAAATTTAGAAAAACCCAATGGTAGAGGTGTATTTTTGATGAAAAACTTAGCGGATGAAGTTAAATTTTTTGACAACGGCACTACGGTTGAGTTAAAATTTACCGCTCACGCCAATTAAATTCTTCCAAAAAATTTATGTCGGCAGAGATTTTCTTCTATTCAGAAGATGTTGATTTTACTATAAAAAATCCTTCGGGAATTGCTTCTTGGTTAAACAAAACCATTGTTTCTGAGGGTAAAAAAACAGGAGATATTTCCGTCATTTTTTGCTCCGATGAGCATTTGCTAGGAATGAACAAAAAACACCTCAACCACGATTATTATACCGACATCATCACCTTTGATTATTCTCAAGAAAATCTTATTTCTGGCGACCTTTTTATCAGTATTGACCGAGTAAAAGACAACTCTGTGAGCTTTGGGGCATCCTTTCTTAATGAACTTCATAGGGTTGTCGTGCACGGAGTGCTTCACCTGTGTGGCTATAGCGACAAAACCCCTGAACAATCCGCCACTATGCGAGAAAAGGAAAATTTTTATCTATCTTTGCTGTCCGTTTAATGCGGGGGTTAACAGTTATTAAGTTATTGGTTAACAACATTTAACTTTATAACTTTTAACCTTCAACTTTCAACATGTTAAGAGAATACGATGTCATAGTAGTAGGTGCTGGCCATGCCGGAAATGAAGCGGCAGCAGCCGCAGCCAACATGGGCTCTTCGGTGCTGCTTATTACTATGAACATGGGTGTGATTGGACAAATGTCCTGCAACCCTGCTATGGGCGGCATTGCTAAAGGGCAAATTGTTCGAGAAATTGATGCTTTAGGCGGCTATTCGGGCATTGTTTCAGATAATTCTGCCATTCAGTTTAAAATGCTCAACAAGTCGAAAGGACCAGCTATGTGGAGTCCACGCACACAAAACGACCGCATGCGATTTGCTGAAGAGTGGAGACTCATGCTTGAGCAAACTCAGAATGTAGATTTTTGGCAAGACATGGTTACCGAAATTGTGGTGAAAAACGACACGGTTTGTGGTGTAAAAACCTCCATGGGCGTTGAAATAAAAGGCAAGGCGGTAATCATCAATAGCGGTACGTTTTTAAATGGTTTAATTCACCTTGGAGAAAAGCAATTTGGGGGTGGAAGAGCGGGCGAAAAAGCCGCTCATGGGCTGACAGAGCAACTCGAATCGTTTGGCTTTGTAAGCGGCCGCATGAAGACAGGAACGCCTCCAAGGGTAGACGGAAGAAGCTTGGACTATTCCAAAATGGAAGAACAGCCAGGTGATGAAAACCCAAGCAAATTTTCTTATTCTAACAAAACGCAACCACTTAAAGTACAGCGAAGCTGTCACATTACCTACACCAACGAAATTGTTCACGACATCCTCCGCACGGGCTTTGACCGTTCGCCTATGTTTAATGGTGCCATCAAAAGTCGCGGACCACGTTATTGTCCTTCAATAGAAGATAAAATTAACCGATTTGCAGAACGCGAACGCCATCAAATATTTGTTGAGCCAGAGGGTTGGAACACCGTAGAAATTTATGTCAACGGATTTTCTACCAGCTTACCCGAAGAGGTGCAGTTGTCCGCCATGAAGCAAATACCTGGTTTTGAAAACGTGAAAATGTTCCGTCCTGGTTATGCTATTGAATACGATTACTTTCCGCCTACACAGCTTAAAAACACACTGGAAACAAAGTTGATTAAAAACTTATTTTTCAGCGGTCAAATTAATGGCACTACAGGTTATGAAGAAGCTGCTTGCCAAGGACTAGTGGCGGGTATCAACGCCCACAACAACGTCTATGGATTAGAAGAATTTGTGCTTTCAAGAGACGAAGCTTATATTGGCGTATTGATAGACGATTTAATTACTAAAGGCACCGAAGAGCCCTACCGCATGTTTACCTCACGAGCAGAATACCGCATCTTGTTGAGACAAGACAATGCTGATATTCGCTTAACGGAAAAAAGCTACAAAATGGGCTTGGCAGACGAAGAAAGATATAGCCAAGTACAACGCAAAAAAGAGGTAACGGGAGAGGTGATAAAATTCTTTAACGCCACCAGCGGAGAACCCGAAGCTCTAAACCCAATGTTAGAGAAATTGGGCTCTGCTCCGCTTAGCCAAAAAATAAAATTGAACAACATTATTACCCGCCCCGGGGTAAGCATAAACGATATAGCACAACACCAAAAAGAGGTGCAAAATTACTTGTCTGACATAGCCGAATTAGACGCCATAGAAATGGCAGAAATCGAAATGAAATACGAAGGCTATATCAGTAAAGAAAAAGAACATGCCGACAAATTGAAGCGCCTAGAGGGCGTTAAGCTTTCGGACGATATTGACTACGGAAAATTTGCTTCTTTGTCGGCCGAATCGAAAGAAAAACTGAATGCTATTCGTCCTAAAACTTTGGGTCAGGCGTCTCGCATTAGCGGCATCAATCCTTCCGATATTTCGGTGTTAATGGTGTACCTTGGGCGATGATGTTTCACGTGGAACATATCCAAAATTGCCCTGTCTGCGGCAGTCAAAATCACGAGCATTTTTTAACGTGTACCGACCATTCGTTTAGCCAAAAAGAGTTTGAAATTGTGCGCTGTTTAGAGTGCGGATTTAAGTTTACCAATCCTCGTCCAGACGAAAAATCCATTGGTCAGTTTTACCATTTTGCAGATTATGTTTCGCACACCGACTCCAAAAAAGGATTGATAAATTCCTTGTATCATTTGGTAAAAAAATATGCCCTCAAGCAAAAACTTAAACTGG
This sequence comes from Bacteroidia bacterium, assembly GCA_046569885.1. Taxonomy (GTDB): domain Bacteria; phylum Bacteroidota; class Bacteroidia; order Flavobacteriales_D; family Parvicellaceae; genus JBKHVV01. The sequence continues at coordinate 11,797 of JBKHVV010000002.1, read as the reverse complement.
TAAAAAAACACTTTGGAAAAGAAAAAACCCTGCTCGATTATGGCTGCGGTTCGGGAGATTTTTTGGGCTACGTTTTAGCTAATGGCGTTAATGCTTTTGGTGTGGAACAAGACGATACTACCCGCCAAAAAGCGATAGAAAAACACAAGGCAAACATTATTTCTCCCAAGGAATTTTCTGCTGACCAAAAGCACTATGAAGTCATTACCCTATGGCATGTGTTGGAGCATTTGCACAACCTCAACCACGACATTGAACAACTAAAAAATCACTTAGCTGCAAATGGGCGATTAATCATTGCGGTGCCCAATCCTGCGAGTTACGATGCCAAATTTTACGAGCGCTACTGGGCGGCTTACGATGTGCCAAGACACCTCTATCACTTTGAAAAAGAAACAATTAAACTTCTTTTTGAAAACCACGGCTTCGTAGTAGAAACCATTAAACCGATGTTGTTTGATAGCTTTTACGTAAGCATGTTGAGTGAAAAACCCCGCAAAGGTAACTTGCTGCGCGCACTATTTATTGGAATGATTTCCAACATAAAAGCACTTGTAAAAGATAATCATTCGAGTTTGATTTATATTCTGAAACGGAAGTAGTTTTGTTTGTCATGTTGAGTGAAACGAAACACCTCAAAAAAACTTGACCTGTTATAAAAGGGGATTCTTCTGCCGATTGCTCGGCATCAGAATGATAAAAAACGCAAAATAAAGAGATTTAAGCGTGTTTTGATTGTGCTAAAAGGAAAAGTACAATGGCTGGTGCTGAAGTTTTTTCTGGGGCGAAATATAGATGCTGATTTTTACTGGGCTATTTTAAATTTTTGCTTTGTAAAAATTTAATTACCTCTTTTCTTAGTTCTGTTGGAAAAAACGGTCAAATTGATAATTTATCCCAACAGAAACATTCCTTGCTGCCAACGGAAACATTAACAGAAACATTTTTGTCTTCTATTGTCTCGAAATGGCTTCTAATGGAACTTGCTAAAAAAACTAACTGCCTGAAAATGAAGAAAGAGCTTGAATATCAAGCTCTTTCTTAGATAATTTTGCGCTTCCTCTTGGGCTCGAACCAAGGACCCCCTGATTAACAGTCAAGTGCTCTAACCAGCTGAGCTAAGGAAGCATTTGCTAAAAGCGGCTGCAATATTACTGCAAAGTTTGAAATTATACAATATCTTTGCGCAAAAATTAAACTCTGTAAACCATCATGAACATTCTAGCCGTTGGCACTGTGGCGTTTGACGCCATTGAAACTCCTTTTGGAAAAACCGACAAAATAGTTGGTGGGGCATGCACATATCTCAGTTTGGCCGCATCATACTTAGGAAATACAGTAAAAATTGTTTCGGTAGTTGGGGAAGATTTTCCCAAAGAAAAAATTGCTGAATTGCAACGAAGAAACATCGTAACCGAAGGTTTGCAAATAAAACAAGGGCAAAAAACATTTTTTTGGTCGGGCAAATATCACATGGATATGAACACGCGCGACACGCTGGATACTCAGCTAAACGTGTTGGCAGATTTTGACCCAATTGTCCCCGAAAGCTACCAAGATTGCGACTATTTGATGTTGGGTAATATTGTTCCTGCTTTGCAAATGAAAGTTATCAAGCAGCTAAAAAATCGTCCAAAATTGATTGTTTTAGACACCATGAATTTTTGGATGGAAGTGGCTTTAGACGATTTGAAAAAGGTGTTGAAAGAAGTAGATGTGCTTGCCATAAACGATGAAGAGGCAAGAATTTTATCGGGCGAATATTCACTGATAAAAGCGGCTCGAAAAGTATTAGAGATGGGGCCAAAACATCTCATTATAAAAAAAGGTGAACACGGTGCGTTGTTGTTTGATAAAGAAAATCTTTTCTATGCTCCTGCGCTTCCTTTAGAGGATGTGTTTGACCCAACTGGTGCGGGCGATACGTTTGCGGGCGGCTTCATTGGCTACTTAGCGAAAACCGATGATATTTCTTTCGAGAATATGAAGCGCGCAGTAATTATGGGTTCTGCATTAGCATCGTTTACAGTAGAAAAATTCGGGACAGAACGCTTGGAAACGTTAACTCAAGATGAAATAAATCATCGCGTTGAGCAGTTTTCTGAGTTAGTAGATTTTGAATTTTAGGCAGATTTTTTTCTTCCGCCTTTAATTATTCCATTGAGCATTATTACGCCTATGACAATGGCTGCTCCAATGTAAAATTTAGGCGGCATTTTTTCCGATTCACTATAAAAAATCAACGCCATGATGATGGCATAAATTGGCTCCATATTTATGGCTAATTGCACGGTGAACGGAGAGAGTTCTTTCATCACATTTGCCGAAACTAAAAATGCCCATGCCGTGCAAATAGTTCCTAAAATTATAATGGCTGTCATATAGTTAAATTCATAGCTAAAAAAGGTTGTTGGAATGGTGTTGTCTTTCACAAATAAAAACACCGTTAGCAACAAAAACCCCGTAAACAACTGCACTGTAGAGGCTTTTAGCGCGCTATAGTTTCTTACCATTTTTGTATTTAACACAGAGAACAATGCGCTAAGTGCTGCTGAAAAAATGCAAATAACAATGGCTGTGTTATATTCTGAAGAAACATCTTCAAAAATAAATCCAATGCCAATTATCACCAAAACACCCATGATGCTTTCGCGATAATCGAACTTTTTTTTCAATAGCATTGGTTCCAAAATAGAGGTAAAAAATGTAGATGTACTCAAGCACATTAAGGCAATAGAAATATTACTAAGATGAATAGCAGCAAAAAACGTGAGCCAGTGTGCTGTAATGATTGCTCCGAGAAGTGTTGCATAGCCATAGGTGCTCACTGTCCATGGTTTGCCAACTTGTTTTTTTTGAATGTAGCGCACATACCACCACATAAGCAACATAGCCGCAACAGCAATGAACATTCGGTTCCAAACAATATCTGTGGCATCAATTACAGGAAGGGTAGAGTCTTTTAAAAAACGGCCAATAACTCCCGTAAAGCCCCAAATAAGAACCGTAATGTGTAATAGAATATAGTTTTTGTATTTTGCTAGCACACGGCAAAGGTGGGGAATATATTTTTTATATATTTGTTTAGGAATGAAATCTCTGCCGTTATATCGACTAATTATTTACATACTGTTATCTCTTTTTACGTTGAGTAATCAATCTTGTGAATTTGATTTTGGAATAGATGCGGCACGCTCGGCTGCATATAATGATATGTCAAACAGTTACCGAGAAGAGGGAAAACATGCTTTGGCTATAGAATATTCTTATAAAGCCCTGAGTATTGAACCAAACAACCCAGATTATATATTTAATTTGGCTTTATCACAAATTCACTTAGATAGTGTTAAAGGGGCGCATGAAACCATTAAGAAGAATATAAACAAACAGATAAAAGATGAGGAACTAAGGAAAAACTCCTTTAGTGTTTATGCAATGACTTGTTATTATTTAGAGGACTGGGATTGTGCTTACGATTATTTTCAAAAAGCAATAGCAATGTATAGCGCGCACAAACAAACCAATAGCACACTAGACTCTCTCCTTCAAATTACTAAAGAAAAAATTGAAGAACAAGAAGAAGTAGCTAAAGAAATTGATGAAATGAGGTTAATGATTAAAGAACTCAAAAGAGATATAAATGACTTTAAAGAAAATGGGAACACCACAAACACATCCTCAACAGAAATAAAATTTTGCAGAGGTAGAATAGAAAATAGATGGGAAGAATACAAAAATTATAGACATAAAATAGAGTTAAAAATACAAATCGAATGCCCTTATTGTTCTTATACAAAACAAAAAAATATTTATTTTGACGGGGGCAATGATGATTGCAATGACATTAAACATGAATGCCCTAAATATGGTGGTTGTGGAAAGATTAGCATTATAAAACCATGCTTAATAAAGCACTTAAACAAATATGATAAATTTTAGAGGATAATTTCAACCCCTTCGATTTTAATAAATATATTTTAGACAAATATTTACATCGCCAATAATGGAAAAAAGTGTTTTAGATTTAGCTTTTGCTTTTACGCAAGTGCGCAGTGTTTATTACCAAGGAGAGGCAATAGGATATAGGGGAGGTTTGTATAATCAAAATACCGAACTCTCTTTCTGTGCTGAGTTATATCATCAATTTAGATTAATAATGAGCAAAGATCACTCTGCATATTATCGGAGAACCATATTGCAGTTCGATATTAATAAACAGCTCTCCGATCATAATATTAAACCCGACTTAGTATTACATAATGGTCAAAATAATAGAAGTAACCAAAACCTATATGTGGAGGTAAAAACCAATCCAGAATCAAGTCTAAATGAAGACCTAAGTAAAATTATTACTGCGGTTGATGGTGATTTACAGTTTAGAAACGCAGTTATAATTGTTGTAAATAGAGATTTAAACGTCACAATTAACGAAATAAGGAGCTATATTCGTTTAAATGAGTGCAGAAACATTAAAGGGTTATTTCTTTTCCATTCAAGTTTAAGGGGGCGAAACCCTAGCTATACAATATCAAACATAGAAAATGTTTTAAGGTGATTAAGCTCGGAAAACATATTGTTAGTTAACATTTTGTAATTATGGATAAGATACCGTTTTGCCCAAATTGTAACAATAGTAAAAAAGGAGATAGAGCAAAAAAATGTTCTCGATGCAAAAAAACTACTTGCAACAAATGCTCTTTTACTGGGTGTTCTTGTGGTAGTCTTTCTTATGAAAAAGGCTATGTAATTTTTAATTAATAAAATCACCGTGCCACCAATCAATCCAATCAAAAACATGAATGGACTTACACTTTGTACATTCATGATTTTCTTCATATCCAGTAAGAGAAAAGCTCTTTTTACAAGTAAAGCATTCACAATAAATTATTTTAAATAGCTTAAACTTGTAGCTCATAATACGATAGCCAGCATAGGTAAGAATACCGAATACTATAAAATAACCCATTAATATCCCTTGTAACTCTTCTGCAATACCAAGTCCTAATTGCTGTCCTAATTGCTGTCTTAATTTGTCTTGCGAAATAAGAAAAAATTTAAATAAATGGAGACCATACAATAAAGAATAAAACCCGAAACAAAAAGTCATCAAAGTCCCCACACCTGCAAAAAGCATGTTGAGGATTTTTTTAAGTTTAAACAACTTTACTTTTTGACGTTCTAATTTAAAAAATTTTCTATCGAAATTCATAAATATTAAAATTTTGTTCTGAAATTAAATATTATTTACAATAAAATCAACATACTAACTTTATTCCTACTCAACAAAAAAATTCATCATACAACGCTCTATTTGATTGTTTTTTACACAAAAAGCGACACCATTAAAGTAGGTGCTTTCGCCTTTTTTATAAAAATCTAAAACAAATATCCAACCATCACCACCACCACTTTCACGACTTTCCTCAATTGTAATTTCTTCTATTTCTTCCCAACCGACAACTTTTTCATAGAAGTTTCTAAACCCATATTGGAATTGAAAATCTCTGCCCAACGATATTGTGTAATCATTTGTGTCTTGAACATGTGAAGCATAAAAATCATAATTTTTTGCTGCCTCTTCTTTGGTTTGGCTCAACATTTTGTACAAAAACTTCGTGTTTATGACTGATGTATCTTGATACTTGTCTCGATTGTAATGTTGTGAAAAACTAACCGAAGAAAGTAAAAGTAGTAAAGTGGTAATAACTATCTGTTTTGTTTTCATATGTAAATAATTTATTCTGCTTTAACTAAATCATCTTTATCTAAGCTAAAAGGATATACTGTATATTTAATTGTGGTATAAGCATCATCGCCATTTTTCTTAACATTGGTAATGGTAACTTCAATTTTTTTAGGGGTGTTGTCATAGTCCATGTCATACTCCCAAGCAAGTGTGTTTAATCCATATCCTTTCTCTGGGTCATAAACAATTGGATAAACTGTTATTTTATCGTCTATCCTCATAGTAACTTTTGCTTTTTTAAAATCGGCATAATCTAATGAATAAGACCAACGCTGATAGATAAACTCTTTTGGAAAATAACCTTCGTTAGGATAAGCAACACCATTTTGGCTATAGTCTTTGTTATGTAATGCTCCATTGTCATCACTCGCAAATACATGTAGTGCATGCCCCATTTGATTAGTCTCTAACCACCAATCTCCATATTCTGATTTCTTCTTGTAGCTCTTATAGGTGGCGCCCACGCCAAATTTTGAATTTTTGGGGTTTAATATCCATCTTCTGTGTCCTACACCTTTGTTGTGGCTTCCGGGGTCCTCTATATAACCATCCATACCAATGCCTGTTGATAAATTTGATTCACTACTACCAATAGCCGCCTTTTTTGAATAACACTTCATGTCTTTTGTTATATTATGTGATAGACCGAAAAAGCTATTTGCTAAAGCAGCATGCTGTGCCAGGTCATTTAATTCATCATCAAAAAATAAGTTGTCGGGCAAGTCCGTAATGCGTCTGAAAAATTTTAGTCTTAAAAGTTGTTTTTCGTAGAACGAATTAGGCATTTTTCCAGCATCACATCTATCAAAATCTCCTGTCCATTCTAAATCTTCATCTTTCAAAAGAGAGCGTAAATAGTTATTTTCGTAATCCAATGTTATTAGCTCCTTTTTTGAATTAATTAAGCTGGCATCGTTCGGATTGTTGTAAATTAATCCAGCGTACATTATATATGCTTCAGAATAATCAGACTCTTTTTTCAGGGTTTTTAATTTTTTTCTATAGTAGTCTTTTAACTTCTGATTTGTTTGACTTGATAATTTAATGTCATTTCTACAAAGTACCGTTATAACTTTGGCAATGTTTTCGCTATTATCCTCAGATAAGCCCTTAATAAGCACACTATTTAACGACTTAAAGACATCGGCAAATTCATTTTTATAATATTCTGAAATAAAATTGAATTTGGTATAACTCAAAAAGTCAACAAGAATATTTACATCAATTTTTGAAAATTCTAACAGCATCTTGGCGGAGCTTTGTTCTTCTGAAAACTCTTTAAAAAAAACATCATTAAAATGTTTCGACACTTTTCTTGTGTCTTTGTCATATATAAACAGTAATAATAGCTTGTTAAACTCTAATTCTCCTTTCGTAAGTTTTTTTGTATGATAAAGTTCTTCTTGGCCAAACAAGTTTGCGCTGTAAGTTATTGTGGTTTCTTTATTGGGCAAGTAATTTTTAAACTCGTGTTCGAAAATCCAGAATGGATGATTTTCAAAATAAATGTTTTCTTTATTTAGTGAATTTTTTAGCAGGCAAAGTGCCATATATCTTGTTGAATCAGATATTTCTTCTTTTACAACACCTCTTTTTAATAGTTCGTTTCTAGCCGCTATATGTTTGCCAAAAGTAAAGTTGTCAATATTATTATCTATCGTGTCGTAGTTAACCTTTTTAAAATCGTAATCGTAGCAAATTTTTAAGTGTTTATTTATTGAAGCGGTTACATTTTTATTAGATAGTGCTATATCAATTTCGTTTACAACAAAATAATCAGATTTTAGATATGCTTGATAAGCTGACTTTTGTATTAAATAATCAATTCTGATTTTATATTCTGGATTATTATAACACTTAGCTAAGTAATCAAAAAAGTGATTAAAACTTCCGTATTCAAAATATTCAGAATTTGCAATATAATCATGTATCATTGTATCAAAATTATCTCCAGTTAATTTATATAATTGTTCCGATAATGATGATAGCCAAATCAAATCAATTTTTGTAGTATCAATAATTAATCTAGCCTTTTCAATAATTTTTAATTCGTGCTTATCCCTATCATCAAAGTCATTTTTATTATATTTTTTAGACAGGCTTAGCGTTCGGAGGCTTTCACCCAAAGAATGTAAGTCTAGGGCATTACTGAAGCTAAAAAAGTGAAGCTTGGACAATTTATAATAAACTTCACTTTTATTTTTGCTGTTAGAAGAAGATTGTTTTAAAGCATTCTTATAAGAAATTTCTGCTTTATCATATTTCTTTTGTTCAAGAAACCGATCGCCCTTTTTTAATTCTGATTTATAATTCTCAAACACCTGAGAAAATACAAAAAAAGGTAATAAAGTAAGTGTGGAAAAAACAGATATACGCCCCATAATTATTTGAATTTTTATGATTAAACAATAAAAATCTGGTGGCGTAAAAATTTACATATATCTAGTTTAAGGAATTAATTTCTTAGTACGTTAATTTTTTTTATATGGTTTCATAATTTTAAAAATAAAAAACTAAATCCCATCCAACAGCCCTAATTCACTGTAGCTATGCGCTACGGAGATGTTGTAAATGCCCTGTGCTTCCAACTCATTTTTAGTAGAAAGACCAATCGCAATTATTTTTTTTGCACCGCTAAGTGTGTTGTGTTTTAAAAAACTGCGCACGTTTGATGGACTTGTAAAAATATAGGTGTCTGCTTTAATTTTTTCAGTGAAATTTTCTTCTGTAAGGTATGCCTCAACATTTATAACCGAAGATTTTGGTAAGGACTTTTGTACGGTTTGCAAACTCACATTAGAAATAGGAAACAGCACCTTTTCGTTGGGCGTTAGTTGGTTTAAAAATTGCTTAGCCACTTCTGTTGTTTCACCATTGCCAATAAAATGAATGTGTTTTACAAACACTTGCAATGCTTTGGAGGTCCCGCTTCCAACGGCTGCGTATTTTTTAGAATCGTTTTTGGTGTGTTGCGAAAAAAAAGCGTTAACAGCATTTCTAGACGTGAAAAACACCCAATCGTAGTGCTCGGGTAAAGAAAATGCTTGATGCGTAATTTTAATGCACGATTTAGCAATTAACCTATGCTTGTATGTATTTGAAAATTTTAAAAGAGGCGAAGCCTCCTCTACTTCACGAGAGATGAAGATGCGCTGTGGCGTACTTTTTTTTTTAAGTCGCTCAACACGATGTTTACCAATTCTTCTGCATTTTCAGATGTTCTGTACAAACGCACAGGCGTGCTTTGCCAATCTTTTGCAGCAGAAACCCATACATGAAATTCGTTGTCAATTTTTTCGCAATACGCTCCCAGCGGCAACTGGCAACCGCCATCTAAGCGATTAAGTATGGTTCGTTCAACATAAATGCATTCTGCCACATCATTGTGATTGAGTTGCGAAATGATTTGCTTTGCTGTGTTGTCGTTTTTGCGAATTTGATACGCCAACACGCCTTGCGCAGGTGCTGGTATAAATTCTTTGGGCGATAATTCTTCTTCATGAAATTCACTCAAATCAATTTGCAATCTATCTACGCCCGCTTTTGCCAACATAATCGCATCGTAATTTCCATCGCGTAATTTTTGAATACGCGTAGGCACATTGCCGCGTAAATCGTTTAGCGAAATGTCTTCTCTGAAAAATAATAATTGATTTTTTCTGCGAGCAGAAGAAGTCCCGACAACAGCATTTTTTTTGATTGAAAATGTTTGCGTTTCGTCTACTGCTTCTTTTCGAATCAGCAACACATCCGCAGGATTTTCTCTGTAGGAAACCGCAGCAATAGCGAGTCCTTCGGGCGGTGTAGTTTCTAAATCTTTGTGTGAATGAACGGCTAAATCTATTTGATTAGACAGCAACGCCTCTTCGATTTCTTTCGTGAAAAATCCTTTGCCTTCCATCTTATCAAAACTTAGGTTTTGAATTTTATCACCTTGTGTTTTGATGATGTTGAGCTCAACCTCAACACCTAATTTTTCAAGGTTGTTTTTAGTGAAATTTGCTTGCCAAAGCGCCAACTCACTTCCTCTGGTTCCTATGGTAATTTTTTGAGACAATTTATTTTGAAGAATCTGCTTCTAAGAGAATTTCTTTCGCCATTTTCATCGGCACACTTACGTACTTTTTCTCTACATAATCTAAAATTTTATCTAGTACTTCTTTAGAGTTTGAGTCTAAATTTTCAAACTCTTTTTGGAACACTACTTCAAGTGCGTTTTTCTTAATTTCCTTAACTTTTTCGGGTACTTGGCGCATGGCCACTTCAACTTGACGTGTTTTAAATAAGTGTTTAAATTCTTTGAGTTGTTGGTCAATTATAGCGTTACATTTATGAAGTTCTTTTTCGCGTTGCTTTAAATTTTTATCGGCAACTTCTTTTAGTTCGTTAATGGATAATAATTCAATATTATGCCTTTCTACCAACTCCGGTGCAACATCATTGGGAATAGCCAAATCAACGATTATTTTTCGCGATTTATCTCCGTTTAAAATTTCTGCATAAAGTTCATCCGTAAGAATTGGCAACGTAGATGACGTGCATGTTAACACAACGTCAAAATGTTCTCTGTGGTTTTTTAATTCGGTAAGCGGAAATGCTTTCCCGCCAACTTCTTTGGCAAATTCTTCTGCATTAGCAATGGTTCTATTGTATATATAAAAGTTTTTGCTTCCGTGTTTTTTTAGAAAGCGCGCCATGGTTTTGTTGGTCTTTCCAGAACCAATTACCAAGAAATTTGAGTGTTCATTAATGCTGTGTTGTCTTAATTCTTTATACGCTAAAGACACTACAGAAACGGGATTTTTAGCGATAGACGTTTCTGTATAAACATTCTTTGCAACGCGAATGGTCTGTTGAATTAACAAACGAATAGCATCTCCCGTAAGTCCAATCTTGTTAGATGTTTCAAAGGCGTTACGCACTTGGGTAATGATTTCTCGTTCGCCAAGCACTAAAGAATCTACAGATGATGCCACTTGAAACAAATGTTCTATTGCCTTTTCTCCTTCAAAAAATTCGGCTTTTTGAGCTGCAAACATCAACTCTGTTTCTCTCCATGATGGATTGAACGCCATGAAAAAATTAAGCAAAAAATCATCGTCAATCGTTGCTTTTGTGGTAAAAATAAATTCAACCCTATTACAGGTTGAGAGATACATCAGCTCGTTAAGGTTGAGCAAATGCTTAATGTTTACAAGGGTTTTGGAGAGAATGTCGTCTGATAAATGAAACAACCCAACCTCGTTCAACTCGAGGTTTTTATGTGTAAGTGCAAGAATTTTTATTTGATTCAACTCCACTATTCTGTCGTTTGTTCAGCAAAATTGGTGTAAAGCAAACAAACTATTGTCATCGGATTGTCAGAATGTACTTCTATTGTGGGTAAAGCTGACGAAAATCATAAATTATCTTTGCACCACTACACGCTCTATGTGTTGGGAACAATCAAATTGAGAATGTAGAAATTCATCCATTAGTCAATGTAACAATATGCCAATTCAGAATTAAGACTTTGTACTTTCAACTTTCAACGTTGAACTTTCAACCTTCAACTAATCCTCCATACAGAACGACTCCATAAACTTGGTGGTAAAATCTCCTTTACGGAATTGTTCGTTTTGCATTAATTTTTGATGAAAAGGAATGGTTGTTTTAACACCTTCGATGATGTACTCGTCCAAAGCGCGCTGCATTTTAGTAATGGCTTCTTCACGTGTTTGCGCAACCGTTATGAGTTTTCCAATCATCGAATCATAATTAGATGGAATAACATACCCTGCATAAGCGTGCGTATCTATGCGTATTCCGTGACCTCCAGGACTGTGGTAGTGTTGAATTTTTCCTGGGCAAGGAGCAAAATTTTTGTAGGGATCTTCTGCGTTAATTCTACACTGAATGGCGTGCAATCTTGGTTCGTAGTCTTTCCCTGAAATGGCTACTCCAGCAGCAATTTTTATTTGTTCTTTTATTAAGTCGTAATCTATCACTTCTTCTGTAATGGTATGCTCTACTTGAATGCGGGTATTCATTTCCATAAAGTAGAAGTTGCGG
>JBKHVV010000001.1:0-56847 GCA_046569885.1 Bacteroidia bacterium | reverse complement strand
TCTGCAAAGTTAGTATAAAATAGGGTTTAATTGTTTTTTTATGTTAAGGAATTTAAAACAAAAACCCCATACACAGTATGAGGTTTTTAAGCGAAATAGGTGCAGAAGATTATTTATCTAAATCTTCAAAGTTGATGTCTGTAAAATTGTCGGTAGAGCCATTTTTATGTACTTCAGAAGAAGCCTGAACGGCAGGAATTGATTGTGGACTTCCGTCCAGTCCATCTATTTTTTTAACTACGTTTTGTAAGCCTTCGATAAATTTTTCAAAATCCTCTTTGTACAAAAATAGCTTGTGCTTTTCATAGAATGACTCGCCATTTTCTGAGTACTTCTTTTTGCTTTCGGTAATGGTTAAGTAATAATCATTTTTTTTGGTGCTTTTCACATCAAAAAAATAGGTCCTTTTCCCTGCTCTTACAGCTTCAGAATAAATTTCCTCTTTCTTGTTTTCTCTGTCCATAGGTTGGTTGGTTATCTTTTTCTAAACACAATAATAGCTAAAAAAATGGGAATAGAAAATTTTTTTTCGTGCCATTTGTGAAATTTTCGACCTAACTACATCTTACTATAAAATTCCTAAAAACGCTTTGTTATGTACGCATTAAAATTTAGTCAAGTTTTTAAAGACCCGAGAGATTTTCAGGTCTTATTCCATTCGTCATTTTTAATGTTGGGTCTCTGGTTCTTAAACTGGGATGCTAATATTATGTCTTATGGTGCAATTTTGCTATCGTGTATGCTCACTCAAACGATGGGCATTTTAGTGTTAAAATTGCCTTGGAATTCGTTAAAAAGTGCTTTGATAACTGCCTTAGGCTTGTGTATAATATTTAAAGCCAATATACTTTCTACCTATTTTTTGGTTGGATTCTTATCTATAGCAGGAAAGTTTGTGTTAAAGTATGATGGTAAGCACATTTTTAATCCATCTCTATTTGGAATAATTATTTGCTTGCTGCTAACTAATGATGCGTGGATAAGTCCTGGACAATGGGGAAACAGTTTTGTTATCGGAGCATTTTTGGCGGCAGCAGCGCTACTAATGTTGTTTAAAGTTGGACGGGTGGATATAAGTGTGGCTTTTTTGGCATCCCTAATGCTTTTAGAGTTTTCTAGAACAGTAATTTATCAAGGATGGGGCGCAGAAGTATTCTTTCACAAATTTACAAGTGGCACAATTTTACTCTTTGCTTTTTTTATGATTACAGACCCTGTTACAACGCCAAAATCTGTAAAAGGAAGAATAATTTGGGGTATAATTACGGCTATTGTTACGTTCATTTTGGGTAATTGGTATCAAAACTATACGGCACCTATTTGGGCAATGTTTTTTTTAATGCCGAGCACCGTTTTATTCAATATGATTTTTAAAGGAAGAGAATTCTTTTGGTTACCATTTTCTAAAGTACAATCATTAACACCTAAAACTATATAATTATGAAAAAGATAGTAATATCAGCAGGTCTTGTAGTGGCTATGTTCATACAAGGACTTCCGTTTTGCGGTTTTTACGTAGCAAAAGCCGATGCCAATTTATTTAATCAAAAATCTCAAGTTATTCTTGTAAGAGACGGAAACTATAGCGTACTTACGATGAGCAGCGATTTTCAAGGAGATGTAAAAGATTTCGCTATGGTAGTACCTGTGCCAACGGTATTGCAAAGGCACGACATCAAAACCGTCAACCCAAACGTGTTTTCAAAGTTAGATGAATATTCTGGTCCGCGTTTAGTAGAATATTATGATGAAAATCCGTGTTCGCCAAAAGTATATTATGATATGGATTACTCAATGTCGGTTCAAGAGGTAGCTTCTATGAGTAAAACCCCATCAAAAAGTATCGCTAAAAAAGAATACAAAGTAACCATTGAGGCAGAATATAAAGTAGATGAATACGATATTTTGATTTTATCTGCTAAAGAATCGGATGGGTTAAAACGCTGGTTGTTGGACAATGGCTACAAAATTCCACAACAGGCAGAAGAAGTATTGGAACCATACATTAAAAGTAATTTGAAATTTTTTGTGGTAAAAGTAGATGCCGAGCGTCTAAAAGCAAGTGGTTACGAAACATTGAAACCACTTCAAATTAAATATGAATCACCAAAGTTTATGTTGCCCATTCGTTTAGGTATGGCAAATTCTGCGGGAGATCAAGATTTAATTGTGTACGCACTTACTAAAACAGGACGCATTGAATGTACCAATTATCGTACGGTAAAAATTCCTACAGACAGAAATATTCCAACATTCGTTCAAGAACGCTTTGGAGAATTTTATGTTGATTTATTCAATAAAGAATACAATTATCAAGGTAAAAATGCGGTGTTTTTAGAATACGCTTGGAACGTTTCTCCAAATTGGGGCGGTATGAAATGTGACCCGTGCGTTGGTAATCCTCCAATATTTGACGACCTTGCACAAGCAGGTGTGTTTTGGAACATGAATGCCGAACAAGTATTTTTTACTCGTTTACATGTACGTTATTCACGCGATAAATTTCCACAAGATTTGTTGTTTCAAGCAACGCCCAACAGAGAAAATTTTCAAGGAAGATATATCATGACACATACAGCCACTGGAGATTTAACATGTGATGCTGGACAAAATTACTTATACAGCGTAGTTGATAGAACCAAAAAAGAGTTGGATGAATTGGCTGTACTTACAGGCTGGGACACTCAAAAGTACAATTGGTACGTTCAACAATATGAAAGCAGAATAAGTGATCAAAAAATTAAAAGAGGTTCTATTTTGCCTATAATTATTGACGATACTAAGCCGAATGGTTTCTGGAAAAAGGTTGGCTTTACGGTAATACTTATAAGTTTAGTTTTCTTTATGATGTCTGTTCTTAACGGATGGTTTAAAAAGAACGTAATAGGGTAAACTATTTTTTAAAAATAAAATAAACAGCCAAAATTAGAAAGGCAAAACCAACAAAATGATTCCACTTGAAACTTTCATTTTTAAAAAATATGAAAGTGAAAACCATAAAAACAACTAACGTAATTACTTCTTGGAGGACTTTTAACTCAACTAGAGAGAAAGGTCCTCCATTATTTTTAAAACCAATTTTATTCGCTGGAACTTGAAAGCAATATTCAAAAAACGCAATGCCCCAACTTATAAGCACAATAGAAATTAATCCTAGTTTATTAAACCATTTCCATTCCGAAAATTTTAAATGACCATACCACGCCAAGGTCATAAAAGTGTTTGATAAAATAAGAAGTCCAATGGTGTAGAATGCTTTCATGCAGTATATATGTTATCTTGTTTGATACGACAATGTTGCGAAGATAATACCTTTCTAAAAAGGATATAAATAAAGAATTAGAAACATCCAGTGCAAGAAGTTTATCCACTTAATATTTGCACAGAATCAACGCTACATATTTTAAAATGATTCTAAACGTAAGATGTGTTGTATTAAAAAACGTACAAGATTTTTTCAAACAGCAACGATTTCGTATCTTCGTTCAATCAAAACAAAAAATAAAATACATGGCGTTTGACATTGAAATGATTAAGGAAGTGTATAAAAACCTTCCGGCAAGAGTAGAAGCAGCAAGAAAATTAGTAGGGCGTCCGCTTACGTTGACAGAAAAAATTCTGTATGCACACTTACACAAAGAGCAACAAGCACAAGTATTTGAAAGAGGAAAATCGTATGTAGATTTTGCTCCCGATAGAGTAGCCATGCAAGATGCAACGGCTCAAATGGCGTTGTTGCAGTTTATGCAGTCGGGTCGTCCAAAAGTGGCTGTGCCAAGTACCGTGCATTGCGACCACTTAATTATGGCTAAAGAAGGTGCCGACAAAGATTTAGCTTTTGCTACTAACGAAAGCAAAGAAGTTTTCGATTTTTTAGGAAGCGTTTCTAACAAATATGGCATCGGTTTTTGGAAACCAGGCGCAGGAATTATTCACCAAGTAGTGCTTGAAAACTATGCATTTCCAGGTGGTATGATGATTGGTACCGACTCACACACGGTAAATGCCGGTGGTTTGGGAATGATTGCCATTGGTGTTGGTGGAGCAGATGCGTGTGATGTAATGGCAGGATTGGCTTGGGAATTAAAAATGCCGAAATTGATTGGTGTAAAATTAACAGGAAAACTAAACGGTTGGACTGCACCTAAAGACGTTATCTTAAAAGTTGCAGGAATTCTTACCGTAAAAGGTGGAACAGATGCCGTAGTAGAATATTTTGGTGAAGGCGCTATATCTATGAGCTGTACAGGTAAAGGTACTATTTGTAACATGGGTGCTGAAATTGGCGCCACCACTTCTACCTTTGGTTATGACGATTCAATGGCGCGATATTTAAAAGCAACGGGTCGTGCCGATGTTGCGGCTTTGGCAGATACCGTAAAAGAACATTTAACGGCAGATACGGAAGTATATGCCAATCCAGAAAAATACTTCGACCAAGTTATAGAAATCAATTTATCGGAATTAGAGCCGCACGTAAATGGTCCCTTCACTCCAGATTTAGCAACGCCTATTTCAAAATTGAAAGAAGAAGCCATTAAAAATGGTTGGCCGTTAAAAATTTCTGTTGGATTGATTGGTTCTTGCACCAATTCATCGTACGAAGATATTTCTCGTGCAGTGAGTTTGGCAAAACAAGTGTCAGATAAAAATTTAAAAGCAAAATCAGAGTACTTAATCAATCCGGGTTCTGAGCAAATTAGATATACCATTAAACGCGATGGTTTCTTAGATGTGTTTGACCAAATTGGTGCGAAAGTATTTACCAATGCTTGCGGTCCATGTATTGGTATGTGGGATAGAATGGGCGCTGAAAAACAAGAGAAAAATACCATCATCCACTCATTCAACAGAAACTTTGCAAAACGTGCCGATGGCAATCCCAATACGTATGCATTTGTGGCTTCGCCAGAGTTAGTGACCGCTATGGCTATTGCGGGTGATTTAACCTTTAATCCATTAACAGATACGCTAACCAACGAAAAAGGGGAGCAAGTAAAATTAGACCCACCAAGTGGAGATGAATTACCTAAAAATGGTTTTGCTGTAGAAGATGCGGGTTATCAAGCACCGGCAGAAGATGGCAGCAAAGTAAGTGTTGTAGTTTCACCAACATCAGACCGTCTGCAACTATTAGACCCATTTGCAGCATGGGAAGGCACCGATTTAAAAGGGTTAAAACTCTTAATCAAAGCGAAAGGAAAATGTACTACCGACCATATTTCTATGGCAGGTAAATGGTTAAAATACCGTGGACATTTAGATAACATTTCAAACAACCTTTTAATTGGTGCGGTAAATGCGTTTAACGAAAAAACCGACAGCGTTAAAAATCAATTAACAGGTGCTTACGAAGGTGTGCCTGTGGTACAGCGCCAATACAAAGCGCAAGGCATAGGCTCAATCGTAGTAGGTGATGAAAACTATGGCGAAGGTTCATCTCGTGAACATGCCGCTATGGAGCCACGCCACTTGGGCGTACGTGCGGTATTGGTAAAATCGTTTGCACGTATTCACGAAACCAACTTGAAAAAGCAAGGTATGTTGGCATTAACATTTACCGATAAAGCGGACTATGATAAAATTAAAGAAGACGATTCAATAGATATTATCGGATTGACAAGTTTTGTACCCAACACACCATTAACATTGGTTTTACACCACGCAGATGGCAGCAAAGATGAAATTAAAGTGAACCACACGTACAACGCTCAACAAATTGAGTGGTTTAAAGCAGGTGGCGCTTTGAACATCATCAGAGCAAGTGTGAAGAATTAGTTTTTTGATAGAAATAATTATGAAGAAAGCCCTGAGATTTTTCGGGGCTTTTTAATGCCTTAAACTTTTTGAAGCAAATAGTTTATCTATACCCAACAACAACACAAGTACCGAGAAAAAAATAGTAGCAACACCCATAAATTGAGAAGAAATTTTTGGTAGTTCAATCAGTTGTTTTTGCTGTATATATACCAAAATGGCAAGACATAAAACAATAGCTAAAATAAGTTTGCTATAATCAAATCCTGTGGTTATTGTAGCGGTTTTGTTTTGAGCCAATACTTTTTGCATCACATTATCTGTAAAGTTAATAGGCGCATTTTTCTTAAGTCCTTGCTTTAGTAAAGCGTCTAATTTGGGGTTGTTATCAAATGAGGTCATGGAGTTCGTTTTTGTATTCGTTTTCTAATAAGTTGTATAATTCTTTTCGTGCTCTAAACAATTTTACTTTTACGTTACTTTCTGATAAAGACACAACAGTTGCAATTTCTTTAATAGGCAATTCATCTAAATAGTATAAACTAATAATGGCTGCGTCTTGTTCCGGAAGAAGTTTTAAACCATGCTCAACAACTTCTGTAATGCTTGCATTGGCTATGTTATTTTCGGTAGAATAATCTGCAACAGATAGTTTTTCATTCAGTGGCTGATTATTTTTTTGCTTCAACCGCGATTTTGACACCGCATTATTATAGGCAATTCTATAAATCCATGTAGAAAATTTACTTTCGGCTCTGTAGGTATGTAAATTTTGGTATGCCTTTAAAAAACTATCTTGCGTTACTTCTTCTGCATCTTCTTGTTGTTGCAATACATTGTACACCACAGAAAACACAAGGTCTTTGTATTTATCCACCAAGTGCTTAAATGCATTAGTGTTCCCATTTAGAATTTGCTTTATATAATTTTCGTCTGTCATTAAACAATGTATTAGACGCTTTCACTAAAAATTTGGTTACAAGTTACATTTTTTTGTAACCGAATTACAACTCGAGGCGTCCAATGTACATAAACCAATAAAACAAAAAGAAAATGGAAGATGTAATAGGATCATTTGTGCCAATAGTAGCAATCGTAATGGGTATAGGTCTCGCAATTTATGGAGCTCATACTAAACACAAAGAGCGAATGAAGATGATTGAACAAGGAATCATTCCTCAAGAAGAACCAAAAAAACCAACCATGGCGCCTTTAATGTGGGGTTTGTTATTGCTGGGTGTAGCGGCAGGTATTCTTTTAGGGAATATGTTCTATGAGCAATTAAATTTAAACAGCGATACTGCAGCATTAGTATTAGCCATACTATTTGGAGGATTAGCCCTAATGGTGTTCTACTTTATACGAAAAAGTAAAGAGCAGAAAGAAATAAAAGAGTAACACAACAAAAAATCCCGAGCATTGCTCGGGATTTTTTTTAGGAATACAATTAAGAGGTAAAAATGATTTTTATCTTAATGGAAGTGTTGTTATGTTTACTTAAAATAAAGCATTATGAAAATAATTTTTTCTCTTATTTTTTCTTTATCTGTTATCATCAGTAGTACTCAAATAAGCTTTTATAAAAGCACCATTCTTGATAACATTTCAACCGAAGTAGGTTTTGCAATCGCTTTTTGTGATATCAACAACGATGGTAGGGATGATCTAATCCGTGTCGAGCAGGAAGGTAAACTCAGGATTTTTTACCAGACAGATTTAACCACTATGCTACAAGACAGTATTTACTATGATGTTTCTACAGAGACTTACTCCAATTGGAGCATAGCTGTAGCAGACATAGACAAAAATGGTTTGAGAGACATTTTTATAGGAGGATTTAAAAAATCAGTTATTCTTTACCAAACATTATTGGGCGTTTTTTCCGCTCCTGAAGTTACCGCTCCATTTTTTGCACAGGGAGCTAATTTTATTGACATAAATAATGATAGTTGGGTAGATTTGTTTGTCTGCAACGATGATGGAGCTAATTTTTCATACCGTAATGATACTGGTGTACTCTCTGAAGATAATACATTGATTTCAACAGCACCTTATGCAGGAAACTATGGCTCTGTTTGGTCGGACTTTGACGGAGATTTAGATATGGATTTATATATCTCTAAATGTAGAGCAGGAGTAACCGATCCAACTGACCCAAGAAGGATTAATGGTTTATATAGGAATGACGGAGGTACTTTTACAGAGATGGCTGCTTCTGTAGGATTGGATGATGGGGCACAGTCTTGGTCGGCAGATTTTGGAGATATAGATAATGATGGAGATATGGATTTTTTATTGGTCAATCATTACGATAGTAATCGTTTATTTGAAAATTTAGGAGGAGGCGTTTTCCAAAATATTAGTGCCACTTGCGGACTTGATATGGCAACAACGATTTACGATTTTCAATCCATATTTGTTGATTTAGATAACGATGGATTTTTAGATATAGTAACAGCCAATGATAACAACCAAAAAATTATTTACCAAAATAATGGTGATAAAACATTCACTCCACTAACAAGTTTGATAGATGATTGCTGGAGCTTAAGTATAGGAGATATCAATCATGATGGATTTTTAGATATTTATTCAAGTTACGCTTTTGGTAGTGGTTTTGATGAGGCATTGTATATAAATAATACCAATACTAACAACTATGTGGTCTTTGGATTAAAAGGATTACAATCAAATACAGATGCCATCGGGTCAATTTTAAAACTATACGGAAACTGGGGTGTTCAGACAAGAGAAGTTAGAGCAGGTGAAAGCTATGGAATTCAAACCACATTTAATAAGCACTTTGGTTTAGGAACAGAAACAAAAATTGACTCCTTGGTTGTTCACTTTCCTTCAGGAAAAAAATGTGTGATAGAAAACATTAATCCCAATTTATTTTACGAATTAGATGAAGACTGTAATTTTAATATTTGGACGCCACCACTTTCTAATATAGAAAACAATACAGCGTTACTAAAGAAAATAAATGTGTATCCTAATCCTGTCAAAGATTTTTTAATTATTGAAAGCAGTCATTTAAAAGGAGAAATTTCTGTCAGTATTTTCAACTCTTTCGGACAAGAAGTAAAAAAAGTGCGTACTCGAAAAAAATCCAGTACTCTCTCGTTAGCATTAGATAGCTTAAATGAAGGTTTCTATATAGTGTCTATTCGTGATGACGATGGTGAAGTTTATAGAAATAAAATAGAAATAAGACGATAAAAAAATCCCGAGCATTGCTCGGGATTTTTTTAATAACCTATAACTCTTAACTTTTTTCTGTTATTTCTAACAAAACCCTTGGTCAATCATGGCATCGGCTACTTTAACAAAGCCCGCAATGTTGGCGCCTTTTACGTAGTCAACTTTTCTTTCTTTTTTATCATATCCATGATGAACACAGCTTTTGTGAATTTCTATCATAATTTTATGAAGGCGATCATCAACTTCTTCACGAGACCAAGATAACCGTAGTGAATTTTGCGACATTTCCAACCCTGAAGTAGCTACTCCACCAGCATTAACCGCTTTACTTGGTGCAAAAACCACACCTGCTGCTTTTAATATTTTATAAGCATCTAAAGTAGTTGGCATATTAGCAACTTCCACCAAGAAACGAACTTTATTTTTAACCAACTCTTTGGCGTCAACTTCGGTAATTTCATTTTGGGTAGCACATGGCATGGCGATATCTACTTTTAATGCCCAAGGTTTTTTTTCAGCATAAAATTTAGCGCCAAACTTATCTGCATAGTCTTTTACTTTATCTCTACCGCTTGCTCTCATGTCAAGTAGATAATCTACTTTTTTTCCAGTAATGCCTTTTTCGTCATGTACAAATCCATCAGGACCTGAAATGGCTACTACTTTGCCGCCAAGTTCATCTATTTTTTTAGCCACTCCCCAGGCAACGTTACCAAAGCCCGAAACGGAAACGGTTTTGCCTTTTATATTCTCACCAATATTTTTGAGAACTTCTTGGGTAAAATATACTGCACCAAATCCAGTGGCTTCTGGGCGAACCAAAGAACCACCCCAATTAATCCCTTTTCCAGTAAAAACACCTGTAAACTCATTTCTTAAACGTTTGTATTGACCAAACATATAACCAATTTCTCTTGCTCCTACACCAATATCGCCCGCAGGCACATCGGTGTCTGGTCCAATATAGCGAAATAGTTCTGTCATTAAACTTTGGCAAAAGCGCATCACTTCGTTATCTGACTTGCCTCTTGGGTCAAAGTCAGAACCACCTTTGCCGCCACCCATTGGTAAGGATGTAAGACTATTTTTTAGAGTTTGTTCAAATGCTAAGAATTTCATCACACTTAGGTTTACAGATGGATGAAAGCGCATACCTCCTTTGTAAGGACCAATAGCACTATTCATTTGTACACGATAACCTGTGTTTATTTGAAACTCTCCTTTGTCGTCAATCCACGGAACCCTGAACATAATGATTCTTTCTGGTTCGACCATTCTTTCTAAAATTTTGGCTTTTTTGTACTTTGGATGTTTATCCATGTACGGGATAATTGTTTCTGCCACCTCTTCTACCGCTTGTAAAAACTCTTTTTCGTGACCATGTTTTGCGCGAAGCGGAGCCATAAAAGCATCAATCTCTGATTTAAAATCTGACATAATATTTAGTGTTTGTATTCACTGATAACTTAATTTTAGGGGGTAAATGTAAAAACTTTTTGATATGCTTATTTTCAAATTGACTTTTTTTATAAATAAATGATAAACATCAGTTGTTGCAGCATCTTTTACTAGATATATAGGCTTCTATAAGGTCATCTACATTTTTTTTGCACATTAAAGTATAAACCCATACTTTTGCCGTCCGATTTTTTTAATTGATATTAGCGAAAAGACATTTTTTATATTGTTTTTAGCGTTACAGAAATAAACAGAATAACTAATAAACTAGATAATTTACGTATGGAAGACATGATCAAATTTTTACCTATAGTGTTGGCCTTAGTGGGTTTGGCATTTATGGCGGTAAAAGCCCTTTGGGTAAGCAAGCAAGATGCAGGTGATGAGAAAATGCAAGGCATTGCCAAAAACATTCAAGAAGGTGCCATGGCATTTTTAAAAGCCGAGTACAGAATCTTAGCCATTTTCGTAGTAATAGCAGCTATTGCCTTGTATGCTATTTCTATGTATGTAGAAACTACCCATTGGATGATAGTGGTGGCGTTTGTATTTGGTGCGGTGTTCTCTGCTTTAGCGGGAAACATTGGTATGCGCATTGCTACCAAAGCCAACGTGCGAACTACACAAGCGGCTAAAACAAGTTTGCCACAAGCATTAAAAGTATCGTTTTCAGGTGGTACCGTAATGGGCTTGGGTGTGGCTGGTTTAGCCGTATTAGGGTTGAGCATTTTCTTTTTAACGTTTATCAATATTTTGCCAAGAGGCGATTACGATTTCTACCAAAACATGACGGTAGTGTTAGAAGCATTGGCTGGTTTTTCATTAGGAGCTGAGTCTATTGCTTTGTTTGCCCGTGTAGGTGGTGGTATTTATACCAAAGCTGCTGACGTTGGTGCCGACTTAGTTGGTAAAGTAGAAGCGGGTATTCCAGAAGATGACCCACGTAACCCTGCAACTATTGCTGATAACGTAGGTGATAACGTAGGTGACGTAGCGGGTATGGGAGCCGATTTATTTGGTTCGTATGTGGCTACAGTATTAGCATCTATGGTATTGGGTAACTACATTATTAAAGACATGGTAGAAGCCAACGGTGGGGCTGAATTTACTGATAAGTTTGATGGTATGGGACCTATCTTATTACCATTGGTAATTGCGGGTGTAGGTATTGTAGCATCTATCATCGGTACGTTTTTAGTAAAGATTAAAAACAACGAAGCTAAAGAAGGAGAAGTTCAAAGAGCATTAAACTTGGGTAACATCACGTCTATTCTTATTTCTGCTTTTGCAGGATGGTTCTTAATTGATATGATGTTGCCAGAAACCATCAGCATGAAATTCTTTGGTGAAGGCGTAAAAGAAATTCCAAGCCGCCACGTGTTCTATGCTACCTTGGTAGGTTTAGGCGTGGGCTATTTAATTTCTGCGTTTACAGAATACTATACAGCGTTAGGTAAAAAACCTGTATTAAACATTGTACAAAACTCTTCTACTGGTGCTGCTACCAACATTATTGCTGGTTTGGCAACAGGTATGAAATCAACCTTTTCATCGGTATTATTATTTGCGGTAGCCATTTGGGGTTCTTATGAGTTGGCTGGCTTTTATGGTGTGGCTATTGCTGCTTCTGCTATGATGGCAACTACGGCTATGCAATTAGCTATTGATGCATTTGGACCAATTGCCGATAACGCAGGTGGTATTGCCGAAATGAGCGAACTACCAAAGGAAGTACGTCAACGCACAGACGTGTTAGACTCTGTAGGTAACACTACAGCTGCCGTAGGTAAAGGGTTTGCCATTGCTTCTGCTGCTTTAACTGCTTTAGCGCTATTTGCTGCTTACGTTACGTTTACAGGCATTGATGGTATCAACATTTTCAAAGCAGATGTATTGGCTGCCTTGTTTATCGGGGGTATGATTCCTGTAATTTTCTCTGCTTTAGCCATGCAATCGGTTGGTAAAGCTGCTATGGACATGGTTAATGAAGTAAGACGCCAGTTCCGTGAAATACCAGGCATATTAGAAGGCACAGGAAAACCAGAATACGGTAAGTGTGTAGAAATTTCTACGAAAGCTGCGTTAAGAGAAATGATGTTGCCAGGTGCTATCACTATTATTTCGCCAATTATTGTTGGTTTTGTAATGGGTGCAGAGGCATTGGGTGCATACATGGCAGGTGTTGCAGTATCGGGTGTTCTTTGGGCTATTTTCCAAAACAATGCCGGTGGTGCATGGGACAATGCTAAAAAATCATTTGAAGCAGGTGTAATGATTAATGGTGAAATGACCTACAAAGGTTCGGATGCACACAAAGCTGCTGTAACTGGAGATACCGTTGGAGACCCATTTAAAGATACGTCTGGTCCGTCAATGAACATCTTAATCAAATTAACGTGTTTGGTTGGATTGGTAATTGCGCCCATTTTAGGTGGTCATACAACATCTGAAAACAAAGAAGAAGCTACTCAAGTTGAGGTTAAAAAAGAAGTTATCCTAAGCGCAGCAGAGCTTAGCGAGCTTCAAGGCAACTGAATCGCAAGTTCGGAGGAATCTACACTCAAGTTTGAAATTGCAGAAGGTGCTGCCAATGCCATTGGTAGGTTTAAAACGTTTGAAGGAAACTTTACGTTTGATTCTACGTCAACAGGAACAGTTACCATTGATGTGGCGTCTATCTACACAGGTGCTGCCGCGAGAGATAAGGTTTTAAGAAGCAATGAGTTTTTTGATGTAGAGAAATATCCAACGGCTTCTTATACCATTAAAGAAGTAAAACAAGAAGGCAACACCTATGCTTTTGTTGGTGATTTTTCGCTGATGGCTTCCACAAAAGAACTTATCGTTCCTTTTGAGATTGTAAAAAACGAAGAAGAAGGCATCTACTTTATCAAAGCCACTATAAATTTTGACAGAACGGCTTACGGAATGCCTACTTACGGTGGAGTTGGTAACGATGTAAAACTTACCGTTGATTTGAAGTTGAAGAAATAAATTGAGAAATATATTTTAGTAAAAATCCCGCTTTATCGCGGGATTTTTTATTTATAAATCAACACCTCTGTTTCGCCAGTTGCTAAGCGGTAATCACAACTTCATTTCTATGGTTTCGAAAGCTGAGGATTGTTAATAAACGTTTGGTCGGTTAAGGTTTTAAGAAAAGCCACCAAGTCTTTTTTCTCTGTGGGTGAAAGCATCAAGCCGTTTTCTTTTCCTGCTTTTGTCATTATCGGGTCGAGAGTTGCGCTTGGTAAAACACCCGAGTTATAGTGTTCTACTACTTCTTCCAGTGTTTCAAAACGTCCGTCATGCATGTAAGGTGGTGTTAGCTCAACGTTTCTTAAGGTAGGTGTTTTGTATAATCCGATGTCCGACTTATTTCCGCTTACATCGTATCTTCCCCAGTTCATGCCGTTAAATACGCTGTCTAGCCCAATGTTATGAAAGGAATTGTCTGTAAAAAGTCCCAGCGAATGACAATGAAAGCAATCTCCTTTTTCTGTAAAAAATAATTGAAATCCATTCATCTCAGAAGGTGTGAGTGCTAGTTCTTTTTTTAAGTATTGGTCGAACTTTGAGTTGCTTGACGTTAATGTTCTGAAAAATTGTGCTAAGGCATACGCTACTTCTTTTGATGAAATAACATCCACGTTGTAAACCTTCTTAAACTCTTTTTGGTAGTCTTCTGATTGATTTAATTTGCTGATATCTGTTTGAAAAAATTCTTCAACTTCAAACATCATAATGTCTTCAAGCGCTCCTGAAATTTTTCCTTTCCACAAAAAGTAGGTGTTCCACGCAAGGTTTACATGAGGTAATGAATTGGCTGAATAACTAGAAAACGACTCAGAATTGTTATGACAAGATGAACAAGAGTACCCTGTGCTTGAAAGAATAGGGTCGTAATAAAGTTTTCTGCCAAGGTTTATTCCTTCTGCGGTAAGCGGATTATCTTCTGGAATGGTCATCACAGGGAAATAATCAGGATAAGTAACTTCATAAGGCGTTAACTCTACGTTTATTGTTTCAGAGGTGTTTTTATCTTCTTTTTTGCATGAAGAAAAAACAACCAAACCGATGACTAAAAACTTATTTATTTTGCTTGAGTGAAAAGGCATCGCTAATGTTTAGCATTATTTTATTCATAGCTACAGAGTCCATCATGGTGTAGTTATTGTCCTTGTCTAAATCATAGGTGTGTGGATTTGCAAACACCTCATTTAAGTCGAACGTTAAACTATAATCATGATCCCAGTATTTTTGATTAAGTGTTGAGGTGAATGAAATTTTCGGGAGATTTTCATTTTTTCCTAAGTGAATAGCAAATCCTTTCTGAGTTGAGGTGCTATCCATAAAGTGCCCTTCAAATTTTAAAAAGTGATATCCACCACCCATCATGTCGGGCCACGCCATGTTTAAATTTTCGGTAGTTGAAGGAAGGGTGTAAGAGATGTTTGTGTTCGAGTCAAGCCCCAGGAGAAAAGATATTTCAGTATAGATTCCAGGAGGGATAGAATCTAACATAAAGAACGATTTTTTAACGTCAGCTGCATCTACATAAAACACCTCTTTTGAAGTAAACACCGAGCCATCACTTTGTTTAAGGATTACGTTAGAGATGTAAAGATCTATTTTGGTAACGCTGTAGCTATTTTCAGCAGCATTTTTATACTTTATAGCGTTCCATTCTATGGGTGAATCTTTACCCGAAGCAAGGACGATGTTAAATTTTGCTTTACTAATTTTAGGAGGATAAGATTGCTTACGACAAGCGAAAAAAACGCTCATTATTAGAAACAAAATACCGAGTAAAGTCAGTTTAAACGTATTCATTGTATATATCCTATTTGTGCACTTGCAATGGTACAAAAAAATAAACGCCCATACTATGACCTAAATCATAGTATGGGCGCATTAACATGTGAGATTTAATTACATTTTCAATCCTGTTTTTGGCCATTTTACACCTGGTCTGATGATAACCATCAAGTACGCCCAGTTGCTGGTTTCATTTTTGTTTCCAGCTTTTAGTGCCACCATAGAGTCGGTAGCAAGTATTTGCGAATACCCAGCCTGAAGGGCTACATCATCAGAAATTTTGTAGCTCAAGGTGAAATCAATTTCATTACCCAAAGAAGCAGACATTGCCGCAAGGTTAGTGGTGTTTTTCTTGTCTCTAATATCAGCTGCTGCGTAAAAAGCATGAAGGTTTAAGCCAAGCAGTATATTTTTGTGCGTATAATTTACCTTAAAGAAGCCGTCCAATAACCCAACAGAATTGGCATGGTTGCCTACATAAAAATAATCCATATAACCATTAAAGCGGTGGTTGGTACCGTATAGCGGAGAGAATGAATGATTAACCTTATTAGCAGTATCAATTTGACTGGTGCCGGAAAGTAACTCAGCGCCAAGAGTAGTTGAGAATTTTTTATTTATGTTGTAGGTAACTTCTGCAGAAACATCGTAAGCAGATAAATCTTTATTTGAGGCATCTTTACCCATTTGATAATATCCATAACCTGAAATGCTGTATTTTTCTTTTTTGTAAACACCTCTTAGCCCTGCGGTTTGAGAAAACACGGTTAAAGAATCTGTAGTGCCGTTGGTGTTTACTCTGTTGTACTGATTGCCGTTGTTAAGAAACAGAAAACTTACATTAGCAGCTCCTATTACTTTATTCGCCCATAAAAATTGAAATGTTTTGTAGTTGTTAGCCACAGAGTAGGTGGTAGTGTTATACTGTTCTTGATTTTGATTAAATGCTCCTCCCAGATGAACGGTAAGTGTACTGTCGTTGTATCTAAAAATAGCGGCATCGTGTCTTCGTGCTTGCATTGCCCAATCCAAAGAGCCGATAATTCTATCATCATCATAAGATAAAATTTGTCGTCCGAATTTGACAGAAATGTTTTTATTGGGCATCACTTCACCATACGCTTCGGAAATAGATAGCAGTCCTTTAGTGTCTAATGCGGCATTAGCAACGCTACCCCACGTGCGGATATCTTGCGCACCGATAACAATTTTGTATTTCTCTTTTTTGTACTCACCCGTTAATCGTGCTCGCTGAGAAATAAAAACAGCCGGGTTTTGATTGGTGTCTGCCAACTTTTGGAAGCCATGTCTGTACTCTCCTCTGTTCATGTACTGTGGCGTTAGCGTTACCTGTGCCATTGTTGGAAGCCCCATCAGTAAAAGAGCACCTGCGATAATTTTTTTTGAAAGTCTCATAATATTTGGTTTTAATGATTTGCGATAATTGTTTTTTTTGTTATTCATTTTTAGGTATTAATAATGATATAAATCATAGTCGTTCGTTTAGAAAAAAGGAGGGTTTAATGCCCTCCTTTTTCAAAATATTTAACTTGGTCTTTCACAACCTTTACGGTTATAATACCACCAATTTATTATTGTTGCCACAACAAAGAAGGCTGCAATGGTGTAAAAAAATCCATTGGCATTGCCTGTATTTGTCATAAATGCACTTACAGATGTTGCAAAAATAAATGGACCAAATGCTGCAATTGCAGCAGTAAAACCAATTACACCAGCTGCTTGACGAGGATTGTGTCCGAAAATAATTGGATACTGACGGAAAGTTGCCGCATTACCCATTCCTGTAATAAAGAACAAGAATAACATTAAGTATAAAAATGTTGGAAATTGATCTACCGATGTTGGAGTTAATACTCCTAATTGAACCATTGCAATACATCCAATAATTAAACCAATACCTGTAAGAGTAGTTAATATTGCCCCACCAACTTTGTCGGCAATAAAACCAAACAACACGCGGCTTGATGCTCCAATTAAAGGTCCTAAAAAGGCATATTTTAATGCGTCTGGCGCATCTGGAAAATCTCCGTAAACTGTTTTAATCATCAAAGGGAAGATGGCTGCTAAGCCCGAAAAACCACCAAATGTCATGACATAAGTAATGGTACAAAACCAAGTGTGCTTGTCGCTAAAAATATCTAATTGTTCTTTGAAAGATGCTTTAACAGGAATACTTTTAATCATATACCACGATGCTATTGCAAGAATAATTAGTAATGGAACATACCAAAACGCAGCGCTTTGTAAATAGATTTCTTCTGTTCCTAAAATTTCTTTAGTTTTTGAATCGGTTTTAGTAAAAACTTCTGCTGCACCATAAGTAGCAACTCCAAGCATAGCGGGAGTCATAAACTGAGCTACCGACACACCAAAGTTTCCTATACCTGCTTGAATTCCCAAAGCTGTTCCTTGTAAACGTTTAGGAAAAAACAAACTTGTGCTTGGCATATACGATGAGAAGTCTCCACCGCCAAACCCTGCTGTAAAAGCAATGACCATAAATACCCAAAATGGGGTGGTGGTATTCATTACAGCCAAACCCAATCCTATTGCAGGAATCAACTTAATAATGGTTGAAATGCTGATAACATGGCGAGAACCGTAAATTGGTAACAAAAAGGTGTGTACAATTCTAAGCAAACCAGCGGCTAAACCAGGCATTGCGGCTAACCAAAATAATTGGTCTTTGTCAAATTTAAAGCCAATACCAGGTAATTTTGTAACGATTGCACTCATCATAAACCAAGTGGCAAATGATAAAATAAGTGAGATTGTTGTTACAGTGAGCACTTTCCATGCTATCTTACTGCCTTGGGATTCCCAAAACTCTTTGTTTTCGGGTTCCCATTTTTTTAACCATGTTGACATAGTATTTTTTGTTTTTTGGGTTTATAGTTGAATGTTATCGTACAATTCTGAGTATAGGGCAAGGGGCTTCTTTAAACACATCAAATGTTCTGCTTCCCATCAATAATTTTCCTAGAGGAGATGCTTTATGGCTTGCTAGAATAATTAATTCTGCAGATTTTTCTTTGGCAATTGTTATTATTTCTGCAGCTACTTCTCCTTGCCCAAAAATTACTTCTATATTATTTATGCCAAGCTCTTTTAATTGTCTGGCTTCATTAATTAACAACTCTTTCCCTTCATTTATCCAACCTTCTTTAATTGCATTCCATTCGGGAGAATCTGATGCTAAAACTCCTGTGCTGTGAAATTTTTCGTTTACATATAGCAACACCAATTTTGAACCGGTATTTTTGGCTATGTATGCCGCTTGTATTCTAGCTTTTTCGGCTAATTCTGAATTTCCAACAGGATAAATTATATTGCGATATGCAAATCCTTCTCCGTTACTGCTTGTTTTATACTCAGCAATAACTTCGCTTGGGATATGTGTTTGTATTTCAAATTCTATTTCTTGTTTTTTAATTCTTGCTTTTCCTCCTTTATCAACCCATGTTTTAGTCCATTTTTTCTGTGCCACTCTTAGTACGATAAAGGCAATTAGAGCAAGAATGGCAAAAGCAATAAATCCCCAAGAGAATGATCCAGCATGCTGTTTAGATAAGCCCATAACATTGGGAAGGAAGCTACCGCCAAGGGCTCCAATTTCACCAATCATACTGCCTGCAACAGCAGTTGATAGTGGCCAACGGAGAGGTACTAATTGAAACAAGGCGCCATTACCAGCCCCAAGAGCTGCGAAGCATAGCATAAACAAGATAGTAGTTGCAACAAGTCCTGGCTGAAAAGCAGCGATTACTAAGAGTAGAATAACGAAACCAAAAATACCTGTAAGTGTATTTATTCCACCCCAACGGTCAGAAGCCCATCCACCAACAACTCTGAC
Organism: Bacteroidia bacterium; assembly: GCA_046569885.1. Lineage (GTDB taxonomy): Bacteria > Bacteroidota > Bacteroidia > Flavobacteriales_D > Parvicellaceae > JBKHVV01. The sequence continues at coordinate 37,736 of JBKHVV010000001.1, read as the reverse complement.
CGCGCTTCCCACGAGGGCTGCAAGCATGGTTAATTGTCCTGCTTCAACTTTTGATACTCCAAATTGATCGTAATAATATGTTGGTAAAAAACTAGATAAACCGATAAACCCACCAAAAGTTATAATGTAAATAAGATTAAAAGTCCATCCATCTTTTTCGAATAAACATGCTAAATGTTCTTTAAGCGATTGTTTGTGCGTATCTGGTGGCTCTTTAGCGAAGATTAACATTACAACCATTGGTAAAAGCATAAACAAAGCTCCAAAACCATATACCGCCTGCCATCCAAATTTCATTGCTAATGGCGGGGCAAAAAGCATTGCTAACACAGTTCCGCTGTTTCCGGCACCAGCTATACCCATTGCCAACCCTTTGTATTTAGGAGGAAACCATCCCGAACCTAAAGATAATGCCACCCCAAAACTCGCACCAGCTATACCTAATAGAATACCCATATTTATTACTTCTGAATAGGTATCAACCATAAAGTAACCATACATTAAGGCAATAAAAATAAGCCCCATCTCTACCATTGCTGCCCATTTGCGCCCTATATATTGAGCAAGAACTCCAAGCGGAAAACGCATAATTGCTCCTGCTAAAATGGGAACAGAAATCATAAATCCTTTTTGTGTGGGACTAAGATTAAATTCTTCACTTATAAAAGGAGCCATTGCTCCGTTTAATACCCAAATAGCGAAACAAAAATCGAAATATAAAAACGCTGAAAATAAAGTTGGAGGGTGACCTGCTTTTAAGAATGTTTTAAAACTTGCCATATAAATTTTAGATTTAATTCACGCAGCAAAATTCTGTGTAGTTTATTACTATTAAAATGACTTAAATCAGAATATTTTTTTTTTTCATGATTGTAGTCATAATAAAGTAGGTGGGATTAAAAATCGCTAATGGAACATAAAACAACAGACATTTTTTTAGTTTTTACACTGGTAGCACCCACCATAGGTATAAAACACCGAACAATGATGATTATCATTTTAGCAACTCAAAAGCTTTGCGTAAATTTGCTCAAATAAAAAAACATGAAAGAGTTAGATAGACATAGTGTAGAAAGTAGCGAATTGGTGGAATCTACGTTTGATTTTTGGTTTTCGGATAATGAGCATATACGTTCTCCTTTTCCTAACTATATCCGAATAGAACTTAAAGTGCTTGCAACAGAAAGATTTTACCAATGGGTAAATGGGCTAAAGCCAGAAGCAAAAGATGAGTTGAATGACGAATCCGTAGGAGAAAAATTTGAAGAAATAATTTTTGAGACAGCTTCAGAATTGATTAAAACGGAAGATGAACGACTGACGATTTTATATCCTTTTTTGCCACGCACACAAGATGAGTTGACTTCTGATAGTGGTGAAAAAAGTGTAGTGGTAGATAGGTCTATCGTTAAAGAAGGCGATAATCGTTTTATGAAAATTATTCTTGAAAAGATAGACAATAAAGAGCGATGGAATACTAAATTTGAGTTGCCAATTTAGCGAACGAATTAGTTTTGCGATGATTGTTTTCTTGAAACGAGTAGGTCGTCTTGATAAAAGTGTTTTTCAGAAATATTTCCAAGAGTATCAAACTCTATAAATTCACCATTTAGTTTCCCATTTTCATAGTTCCATTCGGTAACCAAGCGACTTTTTTCATCGTAGCGTTTCCATTTTCCAACCCGTTTTCCTTGTTTAAATTCTCCTTGAATTTGTAAGTTGCCGTTTTTATGAAACCACGTCCACACACCTTCGTTAAGACTATTTACAACCTCACCAGTTCTGGTTATTTGTCCATTGTCGTAATAAATATCATTGTCTTTTTTACCAGAAAAATGAAAAATAGCCCAAAGCACAATAGCTACTGCGGCAATTATTTTATGAATGCTGTTGTATTGATACATCAGTCGTGACGCGCGCCTTTAAAAATTCTAAAAATATGCAATAAAAAAGGAAACAAAGCATCCATAGATTCTTGCGCTCCTTTGGTAGAGCCGGGCAGCGCCAACACCAACGTTTTATTTTTAACTCCCGCTACGCTTCTTGAAAGCATGGAGTATGGTGTGCGATTTTGCCCATAGTTTCGAGCCGTTTCGGCTATGCCGGGAATTTCTCTGTCTAACAAAGGGATGATGGCTTCGGGCGTAACATCTCTTTTAGATAAGCCCGTGCCACCTGTAAAAATAAGCAAGTCTGTTTCTTGTTCGGAGTGCTTTATTACAGCATTTTGTATATCTTTAACTTCATCAGGAATGACAATATATTCAATCACACTTACTTTAGATGCTTCAAGTTTTTTAATAATGGCTTTACCTGCTTTATCTTCTTTTTGACCTTTTGAAATAGTATCTGAACAAACAACAACAGCGGCTTTTAAGTCAGTACGAAACTTATCGCTAAAATCTGATTTACCTCCCGATTTTTCAAGAAGTTTTATTTGATGTATCTCTATGCCTTTGTCTATAGGTTTTAGCATATCGTACATGTTTAATGCCACTACACTTGCGCCATGCATGGCTTCTACTTCAACACCTGTTTTGTAAATTGTTTTGATGGTAACTTTGATAGTAATTTCTAAGCCATTTATTTCGTAGTCAACGCCTGTATATTCAATAGGAATTGGGTGGCAATCGGCTAAAATAAGTGGTGTGTGTTTAACGCCCAACAAGCCAACTGCTTTGCTCATAGCAAATACATTGCCTTTCGGAACGGTGTTATTTTTTATAGCATCAATGGTTTCTTGCTTGCTAACTTTTACAATGGCTTGTGCGGTTGCAATTCTTAGTGTATTTGATTTTGCTGTAATGTCTACCATTTCCTATTTGTTTTCTTTCCAAACATGTGTTTCGTCTTCAAACAATTCTTTTCCAAAGATAGGAACTCTTGCTTTTATTTCTTCGGTAATATATCTACACGCATCAAAAGCCATTGCTCGATGTTTTGAAGAAGTGAATACAAACAAGCAAATTTCTCCAGCTTTTACAATTCCTTTGCTGTGATATATGTGAGCGCAGGTAAGGTCGAATTTACCAAAGGCTTCTTCTCTAATTTCGTCCATTACTTTATTAGCCATGTCTTCGTAGCAAGAATAGTCTATGGCAACTACTTTTTTTTCGTCAATTAAATCAGCACGCACTTGACCTAAAAAAATATTGTGTGCACCAATGTTGGTTTTAACTTGATGATGCGCAATAGAGTTGGCAATTTTTTCGGGGCTGATGGCTCCTTCTGTAAAAACGTTCTTTATTTTTTTTTCACTCATCGTGTGGTTATTTCCAATGTTCAATTCCATCTTTCAAATTTATCAAGTTTGTAAACTTAAATTCATTTTTTAATTTATCAATGGCAGCTTTGCTTCGTATGCCTTTTTGGCAAAATACGATAACTTTTTTATCTTTTGGAATGTTGTTGATGTACGTGCTTAACTCGTTTAGCGGTGCGCTAATAACAGGATAATTTTTAATTTTTGGTTCTTCCCACAATTCTCTCACATCTACCAAGTCAACGTGTTCTTTTGTGAGCAATTCTTTTAGCTCGGATAAAGAAATTTCATCTTCCTCTTTTACAGAGCAAGATTCAGAGGTATAATCTTCTTGGAAGAGCGATTGAGTTTGCTTTATTTTTTGATAAATAGGATGTTCTTGTTTTTCAATAGTTATTAGATGTGTGCTATTATTCAAAGCGTCATAAACAAATAATTTTCCAATGAGTGGATTTCCAAGTTTAAGAATTATTTTCAATACTTCGTTTGCTTGAAGTGTTCCTATAATTCCGGGTAAAACCCCCAAAACGCCAATTTCGGAGCAGTTAGGTATAGTTGCTTTAGTAGGCAATTCAGGGTACAAGCATCTATAAGTTGGGCCGTTGTTGTAGTTAAAAACACTTACCTGTCCTTCAAATTTGTAGATGGCACCATACACCAAAGGTTTGTTCAGCAACACGCAAGCATCATTTATAATATATCTGGCAGAAAAATTATCTGTGCAGTCCACCACCATGTCGTAATCAGACAGAAGACTTGTGGCATTGTAGGCATTAATACATACATCAAGGGCATTTATTTCGATAAACGGATTGAGTTGCTTAAGAATCTTTTTGCTTTCAAGTGCTTTGTTTTTACCAATAGATTGGTGTGAGTACAAAACCTGTCGCTGAAGATTAGAAATATCCACCACGTCATTATCCACAATGCCTATTTTACCAACGCCTGCTGCCACAAGATATTGAAGTACTGGACAGCCCAAGCCGCCTGCTCCAACTATTATAACGGAAGCTTTTTTAAGATTTAACTGCCCTTGTTCACCCACTTCGTTTAAAAGCAGATGTCTACTATATTGTTTTATTTCGGATTCACTAAGCATTTTTTATCCTCCAGCAAATGGTGGCAAAAGAGCAATCTCAACACGTGCATTTTCTGAATAAACAATGGTATCTGAAAATAATTGATTTATGGCAATTTTGTAATTTAGCTCTAACAAAAATGGATATTTATTTTCGAAAAATGCACGAAGATTTATTGGTGTTTCAGATTTTTCAAATACAATATCTTCTTTAGAACACTTGGTTTTCTCAGCAACCATACCAAAGTATTTTACATGCCCTTTCATATTGTTTCGTTTAATTCTTTTAAGGTGTTGATGTTGTTAAACATTGATTTATTAAAGTCGGAAACATCTTCCAAATGTGTGTTAATGATGTTTAAAAAATCTTTCAATCGAAGGTTGCCTTGTTCAATTTGTTTTTTTGCGTTGGCATAATTGTGTTTCTTGTAAACACCAATTAACGGATGTATTTTATTACTGTGTAATGCTATGGCAGCATCTTTTTTTTTAATCGTTTCTGTTAAGCGTAAAATTATTTCGGTTGAAATTAGCGGTATATCACAACTTAGGCACACATTTAGTTCGTTTTTCGAGTGAAACAAGCCTGTGTAAAGTCCTGCCAAAGGACCGCTATCCTTTATTAAATCTGCAATTACCGGGTAGCCAAATGTATTGTACTGGTCATTACTAGTAACAATAATTACATCATCGGTTATGGGCTTTAATGCTTTTATTACATGAGCAATCATGGGTATGTTGTTATACTGAGCAAGCCCTTTGTCGGTACCCATTCTTGAGCTTTTACCACCAGCTAATATGATTCCAGTTATTTTCAATTAAAACGAAATGTTATCAAGTTCTTTATCCAATTCTTTTTTTGAGTTTAGATTGATTTGTTCAAAGATTTTTATGGCTTTTTTACCTGCATTAGTTACAATAGTACCACCTCCGCCTTTACCACCAGTTGTTCTTTCTACCAGTGGAGATTTGCTTTGAGCGTTGATGGAATTTATTAAACTCCACGCTTTTTTATAAGACATGTTCATTTTTTTTGCTGCCATACTTATTGAACCACATGTGTCAATTTCTTTGAGAAGTTTTATTCTTCCTTCACCTAAAAAAGTACCTTCTTGAGTACAAATCCAAATGCGGTTTTTTATAAAATACTGTAGTTTAGACAATGTTCGTTATATTTTAAAGTAAATAACGGTACAAATCTATTTTAGTAATTGGTTAAATAATATGATGTTTATCAGAAAAAGGGTTTAACAGTTACTAAATTTCGTTTGTTTTATCGCTGAAGCATAATCGCCTCTACGAATTCACCTTCTGAAAGGTGCTCCGTATCCGCCTCAATAATTAACAAAGCATTAGCACTCGCAAAAGAACTAAGCATAGCAGAACTTTGATTTGGTAAAACTTCTGCGTAACCATTGTTTATTCTGCCTTTTAGAAGGTGTGCAAGTCCTTTCTTTTTGATATATGTTGATGATAATTTAACAGTTTGTTTTTCTAAAAATGGATTTGGTTTGCCTTGTAACATATTGAGCACTGGCAAAAGATACATATAGGCACACGTCAATGTAGCCGCAGGATTTCCAGGAAGAGCAAACACCAATTTATGGTTTTTTTTTCCAAATAAAATCGGTTTGCCTGGCTTTTGCTGTATTTTATAAAATACGGTCGTTACATTAAGTTCTTTAAGCGCACTCGAAACAAAATCATAATCGCCAACCGAAATACCACCTGAAAGTATCACCAAATCATTATTGGCTAAAGACCGACTAATGGATTTTTTTGTTGATTCTAAATCATCTTTCACTATTTGTGTGGTCATCTCAAACCCACATTGATGCAGCAAACTTTTTATAGCTAAGGAATTAGACTCGTAAATTTGCCCCATCTGAAGCGGTGTTCCGGGTTGTGCCAATTCATTTCCGGTTACTATCATTTCTACTTTTGGTTTTCGGTAAACGTTTACTCGCGTAATACCTAATGAAGCTAAATAGCCAATTGCTCCTGGATTTAGTTCTGTGCCTTTTTTTAGAGCAACGTCACCTGCTTTTACCTGCTCACCTATAGAGCGAATGTTTTGCAAACTTTCGATGGGTTGTTCTATCAAAATAGCGTCTTTATTGCGGTGAACCATTTCTTGCATAACAACCGCCTCGGCAGAATCAGGAACACACGCACCTGTAAAAATTCGTACAGCTTCATCGTTTTTTAGGTGAATACTTTTTCCGTTATCGCCCGCTTTAATTTCATTTATGACTTTAAACGACTGGTGGTTTGTGCTACCTACTGCATAACCATCCATAGCCGATTGACGAAAAGGAGGAAAATTAATTTCCGATACGACATCTTCTGAAAGAATATACCCAACAGCATTTTTAAGCTCTATCGTAATTGGCGGTAAGCAGATTGTGTTTTTCTTTATGTATTCTATTGCTTTATTTACGCTAATCATTTTATGATATTTGATGCTAATAAATTGTTAAATGCCCTAAAATTTTATGATGTTCGTCATATTAGGCATTGATAGTTATAATTGAAGAGGAATCATGTTATAATTATAAATAAATTGGCACCGTAAATATACGCACATGCCCCAATAAAAATTAAAAATGAGGTTTAAGATGACATTCACTTGTATGAATACAGTTGTTTTTTCCATCATTTAACAGAATCTGAACAACCAAGAATAAAATGTATGCAAATTAAAAGATTGTGTTATGATATTCCGCCTTGTGAACACTGCACAAACACTAGTAATTTATTTTGTTCTTTAACAAAAAATGAAAAAGCATATATTGGCAAAAGCAAGAAAAGTAATTTTTATAAAAAAGGACAAGTCATTTTTTATGAAGGCAATCATGCTAATGGGCTTTTTTGCATTTACAGGGGCAAAGTAAAACTATCAAAGCTTGGAGAAAACGGAAAAAATCAAATTATTAGATTTGCAAAAGAAGGAGAGGTTTTAGGATATCGAGCATTGTTGAGTAACGATCCCTACCACGCCACCGCAGTGGCAATGGAAGAATGTTGCGTTTGCTTACTTTCTAAAGAGCACTTTATGGAATTATTACGTAAAAACTTTAGCCTTGCGTGGGATGCCATTCAGCTTTTAACTAGAGATTTAAAAAATGCCGAACAGCACCTTATTGACGTTGCCCAAAAAACCGTCAGAGAGCGCATTTGCGAAACGTTGGTTTTGCTTAAAAACACTTTTGATTATGACGAGGGCACAACCACCATTAGCGCTGCTCTGACACGATCTGAAATTGCTGATATTGCAGGAACAACAACCGAAACCGTAATAAGAACGTTGGCGATATTAAACAGAGAAAAACTTATCGAATTTGATGGAAAAAAAATTATCATCCTTAACCTCAGTAAACTCTTGTTTGAAGCAGGTATTCACGATTAAATTTAATCTTTTGTGTGCGATAATATGTGAATAAATATTCAAAAATCATCCATCACTAATCATCAATCAGCCTTAACTTTGAACTTGAAACGTTAGCACATTAACACGCTAACACTTTAGCACGCTCAACATGAAACAATACCACGATTTATTACAACACATTTTAGACAACGGTGTAACCAAAGGCGACCGCACCGGAACAGGCACCATTAGCTGCTTTGGCTATCAAATGCGTTTTGATTTATCGGAAGGATTTCCTATGCTTACGACCAAAAAATTGCACTTAAAATCCATCATTCATGAGTTGTTGTGGTTTTTGAATGGCGATACCAACATCAATTATCTTAAAGAACATAACGTAAAAATTTGGGATGGTTGGGCAAATGAAAATGGTGATTTAGGTCCTGTGTATGGCCACCAATGGCGCAACTGGAACAGCGAAGGCATCGACCAAATTGCACAAGCCATTCACGATATTAAGCACAACCCGAATAGCAGAAGAATTATCGTGTCGGCTTGGAACCCAAGCGTAATGCCAGATACAAGCAAAAGTTTTGCAGAAAATGTAGCCAACGGAAAAGCAGCTTTACCACCTTGCCATGCCTTTTTTCAGTTTTATGTGCAAGAAGGAAAACTAAGCTGTCAGCTGTATCAGCGCAGTGCAGACACGTTTTTAGGTGTGCCGTTTAACATCGCATCATACGCTTTATTAACGATGATGGTAGCGCAAGTGTGCGACTTAAAACCCGGTGATTTCATCCACACCTTTGGTGATGTGCATTTATACCTCAACCACATTGAGCAAGCAAAAGAACAGCTCGCACGCGAACCGAGAGCATTGCCAACCATGAAAATAAATCCTAATGTGAAAAGCATTTTCAATTTTAAATACGAAGACTTTGAGCTATTGAACTACGACCCACATCCACACATTAAAGCAGAAGTTTCACTTTAGTTCATTAGTTGATTGGTTCATTAGTAAATAGGAATGACGGATGTAAAAACCATAGATACTTTAGAAGTTTATCTTCTAGCGAATGAGCTTTCAGATGAGATTTGGAATTTAGTTTCTGTGTGGAGTCATTTTGAAAAAGATACTATTGGCAAACAGGTTGTGCGCTCTGCTGATTCTATCTCTGCAAATATTGCTGAAGGTTACGGAAGATTTTCTTACAAAGAAAATCGTCAGTTTTGCTTTTATGCTCGGGGCTCTATTTTAGAAACGAAAACGTGGTTATTAAAAGCAAAAAATAGAAATCTAATTGCGCAGGATGTTTATGAAAATTTATTTTCAAAATTGGAATTAACCCACATAAAGCTAAATGCCTATATGAAATACATTGGCAAAACAAAAAAAGAATAACCCAAAAACCCTAATGAACCAGTGAACTAATGAACATTTCTATTATAGCTGCTATTTCAAAAAACAACGTCATCGGAAAAGACAACGATTTGATGTGGCATTTCCCTAAGGACATGGCATTTTTTAAAGCCACTACGCAAAACCATTGGGTGATAATGGGCAGAAAAAACTACGATTCTATTCCCGAAAAATACCGCCCATTGCCTAATAGAACCAATGTGATTGTTACACGCCAAAGCGATTTTAAAGCGCCTAATTGTATTGTTGTAAACTCTATTGAAGAAGCACTAGAGCAAGCTAAAAAAGCGCAGCAAGAAGAAGTATTCATTATTGGTGGTGCGCAAATTTATGCAGAAACCTTGCGCAAAAATTTAGCTACCAAATTGTACTTAACGCACATTGATAAAGCATACGATGGCGATGCTTTTTTCCCAAAGATTGATTTCTCACAATGGAAAATGGTTTCTGAACAACACCACCACAAAGACAAAAAACACGAAGCGGATTTTGTGATAAAATCGTATTCTAAGGAGTGATGTTATGCTGATTTTATTTCAGCATCTAATCTTGCAACAGATACTGAAACAAGTTCAGGATGACATAAGAAATTCTTAATTAAGTTTAGTGCTCTTCTTCACCTGCTTTTAAGGGAATATTTTGAGGGATAAAATCTTCTTCGGCTCCAGGCTTACTGTAATCGTAAGGCCAACGGTGTACTTCAGGAATTTCACCAGGCCAGTTGCCGTGCATGTGTTCTACAGGAGCCGTCCACTCTAAGGTGTTCGATTTCCATGGATTTTGTGGTGATTTTTGTCCTCTAAACACACTATAAAAGAAGTTAAAGATAAATATAAGCTGCGCAGCAGACCCTATAATGGCAAAAATGCTAATCAAAACATTTAAGTCCATTATTAAGTTGTACTGAAACATGTCAAACTCAAAAACGGAATAATCGTAGTAGCGTCTTGGTGCGCCTGCTAAACCAATAAAGTGCATTGGAAAAAATACACCATAGCCACAAATAATGGTTAGCCAAAAATGAACATAACCCCATTTGCGGTTCATCATTTTGCCATACATTTTTGGAAACCAATGATAAACGCCTGCAAACATACCAAACACAGCACTCATACCCATTACAATATGGAAGTGTCCCACCACAAAGTATGTGTCGTGTACATTGATGTCAAGCGCAGAGTCTGCTAAAATAATACCAGTTACACCTCCAGTAATGAAGGTTGATACTAAACCAATTGAAAACATCATAGCCGGAGTGTAAACGATGTTACCTTTCCAAAGGGTGGTTAAGTAGTTAAATACTTTTACAGCCGATGGGATGGCAATCAACAAGGTTGTAAATACAAACACACCGCCTAAAAATGGGTTCATACCTGTTATAAACATGTGGTGACCCCACACGATAAATGACAAGAACCCAATGGCTAAAATAGAGCCAATCATCGCTCTGTATCCAAAAATTGGCTTACGTGAGTTGGTAGAAATAATTTCAGAGGTTAAACCTAATGCTGGTAATAACACAATATATACCTCAGGGTGACCTAAGAACCAGAATAAGTGTTGAAACAAAATTGGGCTACCACCTGTAAAGTCCAATGCTTCGCCTCCTATAAAAATATCTGATAAATAGAAGCTCGTGCCCATGCTTCTGTCCATAATTAAAAGTACAGCGCACGAAAGTAAAACAGGGAAAGATAAAATACCCAAGATAGCAGTAACAAATATCGCCCAAACGGTCAAAGGCATTCTTGTCATGTGCATGCCTTTGGTTCTTAAATTTAAAATAGTAACCACATAGTTAATACCTCCTAAAAGCGATGATGCTATGAATATTGCCATACTAACCAACCAAAGGGTCATTCCTAAGCCAGAACCAGGCATTGCTTGTGGAAGCGCACTTAGAGGAGGATAAACTGTCCAACCAGCAGATGCAGGTCCTCCTTCAACAAATAAGGACAATATCATTATGATGCTTGATAGCAAAAAGAGCCAATAAGAAAGCATATTTAAAAAGCCCGATGCCATATCACGGGCACCAATTTGCAACGGAATAAGTAAGTTGGCAAAAGTACCCGACAAACCACCTGTTAAAAGAAAAAACACCATGATGGTACCATGAATGGTCACTAAAGCCAAGTACATGTTTCTGTCTAAGATGCCTTCTGGAGCCCATTTATCGCCCAAAAACATATTTAGAATTTCAAAAGGTTGCTCGGGCCAACCTAATTGTAAACGAAAAAATACAGACATCATCATAGCCACAACTCCCATTACAATGGCTGTAACAAGAAATTGTTTGGAAATCATTTTATGATCTTGGCTAAAAATGTACTTTGAAATGAAGCTCTCGTGATGGTGGTGGTGAGCGTGATGTTCGTGAGTTCCTGCCATTTTACTTTTTTTCTATAAAATTTCTACAATCTAAATTCGTTATTCTTCTAAATTTTATTTGTCTCCTCCAGCTGAGTTTTCTGCAATAGTCATTTTCTTAGCTATCCATGCGTCAAATTCTTCTTGGGTTTCAACTATCACTTTTAGTTTCATATTTGAATGAGCGGCTCCGCAAATTTTATTACACAATAAAATGTAATCAAAATTAGGATTGTTTTTTTGCTCACGCATTTCTTCGGTGGTCAATATTGGTTTAATTTTCACCGAAGTGGTCATGCCAGGCACACAGTTCATTTGTGTTCTGAAGTGCGGTAGGTATGCAGAGTGTATAACGTCCTGAGATTTTAAATCGAGTAGGTAGGTTTTTCCTTTTACAAGGTGAAGTTCTCCGCGCACAATCATGTCGTCAAATGACATGGCATCGGTTGAGTCGCTTAGACTTTCTGCAATTGGAATAATTCTTTTCTTTTGTCTTGCCAAGCGCTCAACTTTTTCTTCCATTTCTATGCGCTTGTCGTTAGGTATGTATTTTCCTTCTGCCTTTAGTAGTTCAGAAATAGTTTTAATTTCTGCATCAATTTCTTCTACCTTTTGTTTGGTTAAACTTTGTGTAATAATCCCAAGGGGGTTGGTGCCTGAGATAACTTTAAAATCGGCAAGTCCTAATTCGTTGTCGGTGCCCGAATAGCGTATTGTCCAATCGAATTGCTTGGCATAAATTTCTACGCGTTCTGCTGTTCCTTTTTCTGGAAGTTTAGTAATACTGTTCCATGTCTTTAATCCCAAAACAATAATTACCGCCAAAACCATTGCCGGAACTACTGTCCAAATTAACTCTAATTTATTGCTGTGAGGAAACCATAATGCTTTTCTTTCTTTTCTGTAGTGGTAAATGAAAGCGAATGAAAACAGAAGGGTGGTGGTTAAGAGGAATACGATGGTAATAATCCACATATTTAAATCCATTAACCAGTCAATATCCTTGCCGTGTTCTGATGCGGACTCGCCCAATCCACCATCGCCATATTTGTAAACTAACCAACCAAAAAAGGCGTAGTATGCCAACATAAATAAGAGCATAAGCCACGCATTTAGTTTGTTGTCCCGGTTTGATACTTCCTCTTCTTTTCTGTTCGACAATTTTGCTGTTAGCTCATAAACTCTTATTATTTGAGCTATGGCAACTACCGAAAGTAAAATAACTAGTAAAATTAAAAGCTTGCTCATGACTTAATGCTTGTGTCTGTAACGTTCTTTAATGGAATTTTCTTAGGTGCCAAAGGTAATATTTTTTTAATTTGTTTATGATTTATATCATAAATTTTAGCAATTATGTTTAATTTAGATTGTTTCTATTTTATTTGTGTATGTAAGAAAAAACCCATCTCCTAAATTAAATCTATAAGATGGGTTTTAAAATTTCTATTCGTTTTAACGTTATATTTCGTGGTGTAAACTCTCTTCTAAGTAAGGGTGATGTTTAGGCATTAGCGGTGCTTTTGAAAGATTGGTTAATACAATGAATACAAAAGCTCCGAAGAACATCATAAACATTCCTATCTCAAGCAGTCCAATGGTCCAATGTCCAAACACAGTGCCTGGCATTATCATTAAAAATACATCCAACCAGTGACCAATAAAAATGATGGCTCCAACAGTTGTTAATACGCCATATGCTCTTTTTGATTCTCTCGACATTAAAAATAACATAGGTAAAATGAAGTTTACGGCAAATACGCCAAAAAACAACCATCTGTATTCTTCAATTCTGGTAATGAAATAGGTGGTTTCTTCGGGTATGTTTGAGTACCAAATCAGCATAAATTGTGAAAACCATAAGTAGCTCCATAAAAAGCTAACGGCAAATACCCATTTGCCTAAATCGTGAATGTGGCTGTCGTTTATATTTGGCATCAATCCTTTTCTTCTTAAGTATAATGCTAAAAATAATACGGTAAGCATCCCGCTAATCCATATTCCCGAAAATGTGTACCAACCAAACAAGGTACTAAACCAGTGTGTATCTATTGACATAATCCAATCCCAAGCTAATGTGGTTGAAAACACGGCAAACAATACTAAAAATGTAGCGCCTTTACGGTAGTTCATAAAATGGATGTCTGTTCCTCCAACCTCATCTTCCAAAATGGAGCGTTTTCTAAATCCTCTTGCAAATAGAATGAATACGGCTAAATAAACTAAGGTTCTAAACCAAAAAAATGGTTGATTTAAATAAGCGGCTTTGCCAGCAATAAGGGCATCGTAATGTTCTCCTCCTTCAACATAAAGATCACTATCCATCCAATGAAAAATGTGATGTAAGTGTAAAGATCCTGTTGCAAAAACAATCAATAAAATTATTGCGCCAAAAGGAAGTGCCATCATTACTGCTTCAAATAGTCTTTTAACCACAACTGCCCATCCTGTTTCGGTAGCGTAAATCAATGCTAAAAAGAACAAAGCACCTAATGAAATTCCAAAGAAGAAAAATCCATTAACCATCAGATTAGACCAAAATCTTTTATAGTGGTGGTCTTTTAATGCTACTTCTCCTGAGTGCAGGATATGTTCAACCACTTGGGCAGCAGTGTGCTTGTGCTCATGTTCTGTAAATGATTCATGCTCGGAAACGGTTTCTTTAGCAACGATTAACCATTCAAATCCATGATGAGCGTGGTGTTCTTCTCCTTCAGCATGACTATGAGCATCTTCAATGGTTATTTCCACGTTGTGGGCTGCGGCTTTGTCTTTTAAGTTTTGCTTTAAAGCATCTACCTCTAAAACATCCACCTCATGATGGTAAGATACCATGAGCGTGTTTTTGTCAATTACTTCTGGATGTAGATATTCTTTTTGGCTAAAAAATCCAATTATCATGACAATTAACCCAAGTCCCATCAGTCCGAAGGTTATTTTTTTAGCTCTGTTTGATAGTGTGAATTCCATCTTAATAATTTGTTCTTTATTTAAAAAGTCGTAATTAATTTTCTAATTTCGGAGCGACAACTAATGTTGTAGAGTCTACAACTATCGCTGTTGAATCTACGCTTGGTACAATGCTTTGTAAAGGATGTTTACCTCCATTTTGCAATGCTTGTACATAAAATATTATTTTCCAACGCTCAGTTTTTGTTAGTTGAGAGGCGTGTGAACCCATCATACCTTTGCCATAGGTGAGCGTATGAAACATTTTACCTTCTGGTAAGTCTTTTAGTGCAACATCAAAAGCACCTGGTTTTGAGTGACGCCCGTAAGTAATTACTCCTCCGTCTCCTTTTCCTGTTGTTCCATGGCAATGTTGACAAAACTTCGTGTATAGGTCTTTTCCTTTTTCTAAATCTGCTTCCGAAAATTTAAGTGGATTTTTAAGTTGCAAACCAGCAGCCTCATAACCTTCTATAGTGTTCGGATAGATGTAGGGCATTTCTACCGATGCTTCGATAGCATTTGTATTGTAGGCAATGGTTCCAGTCGGAGGCAACTTTGCACTTAACGTGTTTTGCAAATCTTCAGCAACTGAATCACCAATTAAACCGTAGTCTACATAAGCTTCTATTGCTGGAGAGCGATACATGTCTGGCATGTATTCGTAACCCGGACTATCTTCATGCTTGGTGCAAGAAGTAGCGACAAGGGCTGATATTCCAAAAAATATGGTATATTTTACGCTCATTTTCATCATTATTTTGCGTCTTTTTGAGTCAATTCAATTATTCCTGTTTCTTCTAACATGGAGGATAGTTCGTCTTCCGAAAAATTGCTATTTTCGTTTAGTCTTATTTCCATCACAAACTTATCATCTGTAGTTCTTGGGTCAGGATTTTTAGCTTTTACTCCTGGCAAGGTTTTGTTTCTTAACAAATAAGTAATCGCCATTCCGTGGGCAGCACACAAAACGGTAAATTCAAATATTACTGGTACAAATGCAGGTAAGTTTTCAAGCATTGAAAAACTTGGCTTACCACCAATGTTCATGGGCCAGTCTCGAATCATAAAATAATTAATCGCCATTATGGCTAACATAAGCCCTGTTAGCCCATAAAGAAAGGCATTAATGCCTAATCGGGTTTGTTTTACGCCAATTACGGGGTCAATTCCATGAACAGGAAATGGAGAAAATACGTCTGCAATATGAACTCCTTTTGCGACCAGTTTTTTTGCACCCTCTAACAAGGTGTGGTCATCATCGTACATCGCGTATATTATTTTATGTGCCATAGCTTTAGCTAAAAAATTTATTTAATGGTGAGTATGGTCATTTTTGTATGACTCACCAGATGATTTTAATATTGTTTTTATTTCGTTGAGTGCCAACACAGGGAAAAAGCGCGCAAACAGCAAGAACAAAACAGAAAAAATGCCTATCGTTCCTATAAAGATGCCTATATCTACAAATGTTGGATGAAAATAAGTCCAAGACGATGGAATGTAATCTCTGTGTAGTGAGGTTACGATAATTACAAAACGCTCAAACCACATACCTATGTTTACCACAATTGAGATAATAAAAGTGAATAGTAAACTTCGTCTTAATTTTCTGAACCACATTAACTGTGGAGAAATTACGTTACATGTCATCATACTCCAATAAGCCCACCAGTATGGTCCAGAAAAGCGGTTAATGAAAGCATATTGCTCATATTCAACACCCGAATACCACGAAACAAATAATTCTGAGAGGTATGCTACGCCTACGATAGAGCCTGTAACCATAATCACGATGTTCATGTACTCAATATGTCTTGTGTGGATGTACGCTTCCAATCCCATTGCCTTTCTCATAATAAGTATAAGCGTTTGTACCATTGCAAACCCAGAAAAAACAGCGCCTGCAACAAAGTATGGAGGAAAAATTGTTGTGTGCCAACCAGGAATTACTGAAGTGGCAAAGTCCATGGATACAATAGAGTGAACCGAGAATACCAATGGTGTTGCCAAACCCGCTAATACTAATGAAACTTGCTCAAAACGATTCCAAGCTTTAGCATTTCCACTCCATCCAAAACTCAAAACTCCATAGGCTTTTTTGGCAACGGGGTCGGTAATTCTATCTCTAATAGTTGCAAAATCTGGGATAAGACCAATGTACCAAAATACTAAAGATACAGAGAAATAAGTAGAAATTGCAAACACGTCCCACAACAATGGAGAGTTGACATTTACCCAAAGTGTTCCTAATTGGTTGGGAATTGGCATTACCCAATAAGCCATCCAAATTCTACCCATGTGTATCATCGGAAAAGTACCTGCCATAATCACCGCAAAGATGGTCATTGCCTCTGCAGAACGGTTAATTGCCATTCTCCATTTTTGACGGAACAATAATAATACGGCAGAAATTAGCGTTCCTGCGTGACCAATACCTACCCACCACACAAAGTTGGTGATATCCCACGCCCACTGAACGGTTTTATTTAAACCCCATGTTCCGATACCTGTGCCAAGCAGATATAAAATACAACCTATTCCCCACAGAGCTATGATGCCTGCAATGGTAATAAGAACATACCACATTTTAGGCGCCTTATTTTCTATGGATCTACACACGTCTTCCGTAACATCGTGGTAGGTTTTGTGACCTAAAACTAATGGTTCTCTTATTGCTGCTTCCTTGTGCATTGTAGTTTAGTTTAATTCGTTTTTAATGTTGTTCCGAGTGATTGTTGTGTGCATGATCCACCGCTTCCCCAACTTTGTTTCTCACCTTAACTTTATACCAAATATTCGGCTTAACACCAACTTCTTCAAGTGCTTGATATGCTCTTGAGCTATCTGCACTTTTTCTTAGTGCAGATTCTTTATCATTCCAATCTCCAAAAGTGATGGCATTTGCTGGGCATGCCTCTGTGCAAGCTGTTGTTGCGTCTCCATCTTTTACTAAGCGTCCTTCTTTTTTAGCCGTCAATTTACCTTCTTGTATTTTTTGAACACACATGCTGCATTTTTCCATTACACCGCGTGAACGCACCGTTACATCTGGGTTCAGAACCATTCTTCCTAAATCGTCTTGTGACGGATTTACTTCAGAGAATTTTTTGTAGCCCATATAATTAAACCAGTTGAAACGTCTAACCTTATAAGGGCAGTTGTTGGCACAATAACGTGTGCCGATACATCTGTTGTAGGTCATTTGGTTTAATCCCTCATCGCTATGTGTGGTTGCTACAACGGGACAAACTGTTTCGCAAGGCGCATGGTTACAGTGCTGACACATCATTGGCATGAAAACTACTTCTGGATTTTCAGAAGAAATTTCCATTTTTCTGTACATAGAGATAGTTCCTAAATCTTTGCCATTTTCTTTGGTTGTATCGCTTGAGAAGTAGCGGTCAAGGCGCAACCAGTGCATTTCTCTTGAGCGTCTTACTTCATCTTTACCAACTACAGGCACGTTGTTTTCTACTTGGCAAGCAATTAGGCATGTTCCGCAACCATTACAAAGGTTTAAGTCAACCGTCATACCCCATCTATGACCAACATGCTCTACGGGGTGCTCGTCCCACAAACCAATTTCAGAAATAGGTTTATTAATGGTAGTACCATTTTCATGAACTGGAAGTGTATAAGGCTTATTGTAAGCTTCTCTTGATGAACTTAAGTAAGTAGCCAAGGTTGTTTCTTTAACCACAGATGTTCTGCCCATTACAGTATGGTGTGTCTGAGTACAAGCCAACGCGTATGTTTCAGATGTTGCCTCAACAGTGGCTACACCACTATAAGAAATTGAACCTTTATTAAACGAAGTTAATCTGAATGCATTTTGTCCAATTGGCGTCAGTTTTTCTCCATAACCGCCATATTCACCAGTTTGGAAGGCTGCTTTACCAATATTTTCGCCATTTTCTGCTCTTCCATAGCCTAAAGCAATGCCAATAGTTCCTTTCGCTTGACCAGGTAATGGATAAACAGGTAATGCCATATCTACATCATTAACAGTAACTTTTGCTACTCTTGCGGGATATTGCTGACCAATGTAAAGGTCTGCCATGTCGCTAATGTTGAACATTTCTGCAGCATCGGACATTGATATGGTAATGTAATTGTCCCAAGTTACTTTGGTAATTGGGTCTGGCATTTCTTGTAGCCAAGGGTTAGCTGCTTGCGAACCATCACCAATAGAAGATTTTTGGTACAATACATACTCCCAATCACCACTTTCTGTTTTTTTCACACTAGCAATTGCTTGTGCTGAATTATCTGTAAATGTTAATTCTGTAGCAGCAACAGGAGGCATCGTTGCATAACCATTATGTACGTTAGCGTGCCAGTAATCTGTAAATGCAGTAAATGTGGTTTGTGTTGGGAAACCGTATACTTCCCAATTTTTCTTGATATAATCGTGATATAAGGTATTGTCTTTTGAAGATGGTCTTTCTGCTTTGCCTGCCCAAACTAAGAGTGATTCTTGCATTTGACGTGTATCAAACAACGGACGAATTACGGGCTGAGCAATAGCGTAATGACCAACTACAGGGTTATAATCATTCCAAGATTCTAGTGCGTGGTTTTCTGCGCAAACCACTTTGCATTTAGATGCCGTTTCGTCTGCATATTCAGAAAATGCTACAGATAGTTTCACTTTTGAAAGTGCTTCTGCAAATGCTTTTCCATTTGGCAACGAATAAGCAGGATTAACACCATACATTAATAATGCGGCAACTTTTCCGCCTTCAATTTCTTTAACTAAAGTTTCAACTTGCGTGTCATCCCCTTGTTTTAGGTTGATGTTATTATCTAAATCTATTGTTTTACCATAGTTGCCCAACTCTACGTTGATAGCGTTTACTATGTTTTGGATGTTTTCGTCATTGGCACCCGCAACTACTAAAGATGCGCCTTTGGCAGATTTCAATGCTTTTACAGCCCTATCAATGTTTTCATCAGCACCTTCTACAGAAGCAGATTTACCTTGAAGTTTTGATAAAATAGCCGCAGCCACTAAACCAACTTGTGATGGTTTAACCGCAGAACGATAATCGGCATTAGCGCCTGTTGTAGACATAATGGTTTCGAATTGGAAATGCTGAGACATTGTGCCTGTTTCAGGATTTCTTCTTGAAGCATAATCTACAGAATATTGCGTACTCATTAGCCAACTTGTTAAAAAGTCAGCGTCTAATGATACAATAACGTCTGCTTTATGGAAATTGTATGATGGAATGACTGCTTTACCAAACGAAGCCTTGTTGGCTTTACGTATGGCTGAGGCAGAAACGGCATCGTACATAATATGTTTTACTTCTCCGCTAGTTGTTCCATCTTCTGCAACAGTTCCTCCAAAGGCAGTCATAAAATCTGCAATGGCTGTTTGGGTAGATGGAGAAATAATGGTGTTGGTTAAAATTCTGATAGCACCACCCGAAGTAGTAATTTTTGTTAATTCTGCTTTTACGGTGGCGTCTACATCGCTCCATGAGGCGTTAGAACCATCAACCATGGGTTGTTTTAAGCGCGCACCATTGTATAACGAAAGCACAGAGGCTGCAATACGTGGATTGATGCCACTTTTATTTACGCCTCTATCTTTATTTCCTTTAATATAAATAGGACGACCTTCTCTTGTTTTTACTAAAATAGCAGCATAATCGCTACCATCATAGTAAGACGATGCATACCAATTTGCCACACCTGGTGTTATTTCTTCGGGTTTGTTGGTGTAGGGGATAGCTTTAACTACAGGCGACTCGCAAGAAGCTAATGTTGCGGCAGCTACACTAAATCCTAAAAACTTTAAAAAGTCTCTACGGTCGGTAGTAAACTGCGAAATTTTACTATTTCCTAAAAATTCTTCAACAGGAAGTTCTTGGGCAAACTCGTTATCCCTTTGTTTTGCAAATTCAGGTGTTTCTAATTTTTCTTCTACACCTTTCCAATATGATTTTGTTGTTCCCATGTTTTACTTAATGCGTAATGCGTTAAATTTTAATAGTGACACTTAGCACACTCCCATCCACCTAATTCTCTTACTGTGATTTTATCGTCTTGCTTATATTTCTTCAGCAATTCTGGGTTGTCTTTTAAACGTTTGTGAATTTCATCGTAGTAGGCATTTCCTTTATCTTGCACACCAGACTGCTCGTGGCATTCTAAACACCAACCCATAGTAAGTACTTGCTTGGTGAATTTAATAGAATTCTCTTCTACAGCATTCAAATCAGCAGTGGTAGCGATTTTTCCTGTCTTGATATTTTTTACATCTCCGTGACATTGTGCGCAATCAATTTTCCCAACCACCACGTGTTGTGAGTGATTGAAATAAACGTGATCAGGTAGATTATGCACTCTATTCCATACAATTGGAGAAGCATCTTTTGTGTAGGCATTTTTATCTGGGTCAAAACCTGCGGCAGCATGAATTTTTGCAATTTCTTCGGTTCCAGTATTTCTTCCTTCATGAATATCTCTATGGCAATTCATACATACATTAACAGAGGGTATGCCAGCATGGCGTCCTTTTTCTGCCGAACTATGACAATAAACACAGTTTACTTCTGCTTTTCCTGCATGAACGGAATGGTCAAATGCGACAGGCTGACTTGGGTTGTAGCCTTCAAACACGCCTATTTGCATAGCTTCGTTTCCTAACGCAACCAAAATAGAACAAGTGATTACTAATGAGCCTAAACCTACCAACACCTTATGTCTACCTGCCCATTTACAAAACAGCTGATAGTAGGATAAGTCCTCGTCTGTTTGTTCACCATTAGCTTCTTTAATGGCATTTTGCAATTGTCGTTTAGAAGAGCTAAGGGCATAAACAATAACGGCAAGTACTAATAGCAGTACAATAATCCATACCATACTGTCTGAATTGTCTTTAACTGCTACAGTGTTATCGCCTTCGGCAGAAACATCAGCAACCGGAGCAACATAATTATCTACATAAGCCAATACCGCATCAATTTGCTCATTGCTTAAGGGCTGAGCAGTCATTGGGCTTTGGTTGTATTCGTTGAAGAGTTTTACAGCATAAGGATCTCCAGCTTTTATTACATCTGAAGAATTCTTTACCCATTTGTAAAGATTTTCCATGGATGAATTTTGCTCCCATCTTTCTTTGGCTCCCTTCATCCAAGGTCCAGTAGATTTACCATCTACCTTATGACATGAAGAACAGTAGTTATTAAATATCTCTTCTCCGTTTGGCTGCGCCATCACGAAATTGGATATAAAAATAAAGGCAAATGCGAATGCAAATGCCTTTAAAATTCCCTTGCGGGGACTAAGAAAATCAATGTTCATATTAAGAATATTGTCTTTTAAAATCACGCTTTTCTACTCGGTTTTACTTGAGTAAAATTCATTTACTCGGCACAAAAATAGTAGGGTAATTGAATTGGAAATACGTTTGTGTCATAAAAATGTCATGCAAACCATTAATTTAGAAATAGTCTAAATAAGCGTTATTTTAACATCTGTTAACAAATGTTTGCGCCACAATAAGTTACACGATTTTTTACTTGATGGTATAGCGCAAACCAAAGTACACCATGCGTCCAAAAATAGGCGCCCAAATCATCGAACTGTCAAAATATGTCCCAAATGGATTTTGTGCCTTTCAATGTCTTTGCCGTATGGTTGTGTTGCCATAGAATTCAATTTAGACTTAAAGTTGATGAACGGAAAGAATAAGGTTTATTGCTTGATTATTTTTTCTGTAAATGTACCTTTATCCGTTGTGATTTTCACCACATAGTGTCCATTTGGAAGTTCCGAAATATTAATAATAGGCATTTTTGATGAATAGTTTTTTACTGTCTTGCCATTAATATCTAAAAGTTGAATGCTTTGAATGTTAGTGCCTGTTTCTATTTCAATTATTATTTCTTCGTTTACGGGGTTTGGATAAGTTTTTACGTTTTCTTTTTTGTTGTTTTCGTTTGTTGAGTTGAGTGTATTTGCAGTTCTTAAAACCACACCATTATCACCAACAGCATAGCAGTATTTTGAGGTACAATACACAGAACGTAAATTTTCCGTTGTGCCTGATGTTTCCGGCAGCCAATTTTCTCCGCCATCGGTGGTTTTTAGTATGGTGCCATCATCTCCTACTGTGTAGCAATTATTATTGGAAAGACAAAATATAGAGTGTAAATCTCTAAAATCAGTAATACCCGTATTTAATGATGTCCAATTAGCACCCGCATCGATTGTTTTCAATGCTCCTCCATCATGACCACAAGTGTATCCTACTTCTAACGAAGGAAAATAAATATCAAGCCCGCCACCAGTATTTGGTGTTAAGTTCCAAGATGCTCCACTATCAATCGTTTTATAATTAACACTATTATAATAACCAACAAAGTATCCTGTACTTGACGATGTAAAAAACAAATCTCCGACAAGAAAACCCAATGTATGGCTAAATGTGCCGTTAGTCCAAGTATCACCGCCATCAAAAGTATTTGACATGATATTTTGAGCAAGCAGATGACCTGCATCTGGGCTGGTAAAAAACATTTTTTCATACCCTCCTTCAGGTAAATCTATGGTTGACCAATTATTTCCTAAATCAAACGATTTCTTTAAAAACAGAGCGTTTGATGTTGAATATCCAATAAAATAAATGGTATTATCATTCAAAAATTGAACATCAGAAATAACATCATCAGAATTGTAGTAGATGGTGTCCCATGTATCTCCATAATTTTCTGAGAGCATTAAAACCCGCCCCGAAGCAAGTACACCTGTCGAATCGTTTACAAAAGAAACATGGATATAATCATCCGCACTACTCGTATTTATTTGTGTCCATTGGGCACTGCCAATACTCACAGAAACAAACATAACAAGAGATATAAGAACGCCTTTCATAGTGAATAAAATTATTTGAGAATCATCAAATTTTTACTGTCTTCATTTACACCATCCACTACTAAAGTAACGATATAAGCTCCCATTGGAAATTGAGAAATATCTATGGTGGTTTGGTTTGTGCTTAAATCTAAACTATGTGTTCTCTCAAAAGAATTATCCATCTTCACTAATCTAAGTTGCGCTGTGTTGGTGTTTGGCACCTTGTATTCTACCACTACTCTATCCTTTGCAGGGTTAGGCGTTATTTTAACAATCTCTCTTTCTTTTAAACAGAATTGGTTACTAACATTAACCGTTACTTTATCTTCGGTTAGACACCCTTCTTCAGAAACAACTTTAAGCGTATAAGTAGTCGTTTTACTTGGAGAAACCGTTATGTTCGAATTTCTGGAGATCAGATCACCGTTTTGGTCTAGCCAATAATAATTAGCACAAGTTAATTCGGGATCTGCATTTAATGTAGTAGAACACCCTATATCTATGGCTTTATCACTTCCCGCATAAGCTTTTTTATCAGAACAATCTGGTTTATCAATTTCATATCTTACAGCACCTATGAATTTTCCAGTAGCACTTTCTCTCTGAATTATGTCATAGTTGAATTCTTGTTTGTTTGAAATTGGGTCGCTAGGATATAAAACCACCATGGTAGTAGTGTGTAGCTCTCCTCCTTGAAGTGTAATATTTTCGAATGTTGCCGGGTCAGCCGTAATTTCAAATAGTTTTCTGTCAGAAAGTATAAGTGGTGAATTGGCATTAATTTGGTTATTATTTGTACCCTGTGTTGACATTGGTGGAGATAAAACCTCTTTAAACCCACTTCCTTTTTTACCACCACGCACCCACTTTTCATAAAGTCCATCACTTAGAGCAATCATAACCGTTCCTTCTTCGGTAATAGGTAACCCTTCATCTTTTACCGTAACCATTCTATGTTCATGGGTTTCGCCCGAAAAATCATGAACCATTACTTCAATGGTACAATCCTCATGGGTACATCCTTCATGGTCACAATGTCCAACCTCATGAATAGTTTGAAATACAACATCAAACGTCTCCACATAATCATGTGGATTAGTTACTGCTACGGCAGTGCCCATTCCTTGCATAATATCCTCATGACAGTCGCCTCCGCCTTGTACAATACCTGGCGTATAGTTAAGTATTCGTGTATTTTTCCAAGCAATGTTGTTATTATTTCTCACATTGGCAGCCAAGTCATTGGTTTCCGCAAAAGTCATAGGGTCATTAGACGCAACTACTCTTGCTAATAAACAAAAGTGAAATGGATCTTCGTTAATATCCTCATAGTCTAGTGGATCTGGGGGATTATTCCAAAGAAACTCTAAAATTTGTTGATCTCCTGCATCAATTACATTGGTCAGCGTTTGCTGCCCAATCTCGTCTCCCATAAGTACACCGCTAACGAAGGTAGTTCCATTCCAAGCGCTTGGCCAATTCAACCCTGTATTTGCTTTTGCCCAGTACAAATGAACTTGCTCTGTGCCAAGAGAAGTTTGATAACCTCTATTTCGTACCCTAACGTAAACATAAAATGGTTGCCCACTAACCCATTCGGGCGTTTCACTTTCATGGTTGGTAAAACCATCATTAGTTTTTCTCAGCCAAATGTCCTGACTTAAATAAATAAGGTTGTTAGGGTCAAAACTTGGTTCTTCGCCTCTATCTCTCCAATTCTCCATCACTTTGTGGTTGTCCTTCATGTAAAGGTCAACAGGTAGGGTAGTTGATTGAGGGCAATTTTGCTCCCATGACTTCCATAAATCATCAAGATGAGCGTGCCATAACCAAAAAGCCAAAACCAAAGGAGAGGTAAACTCAAACATAGCTCCTCCCATTTCGGCATGCCCATTATCATGATAAGGTATTTCAATTTTTGCGCTTAGTCCATCGGGGCAACAATTATGACAGGTTGAACAACTTCCAAAATCAGTTGTTGGTGTAGTAGGAGAAAAATTCCAATCGCAAATATCGTTGTTTGTGCCAGATTGAATAGGTAAACTCAAATAATTTGGCAAAGGATTGTCGGGACACCACCATGGGATATCACAATTTACATAAGAATCTCCACAATCATTGTTTCCTATATCGAAGCATAAGGCATCAATAAATTGCAATTCCACAGGCAAACACGTTGATTGATCCCATTTTGGTAGTGGCACAAATTCTGGATAGCCTTGTTGAAGTAAAAAATCCTCCATCCCTTCAAGGTACATTCTATGAAAGGGAAGAAGGTCAAAGTCAGAGTGTATCCATATTCCAGAAATACCCGTTTGTGCCGTAAAATCACAATGTTTTTGTACTACATCGAGCGTAATGTACTCTAACATTAAATTTGCTAATGTAGCCCTATCAGTAGAACTAAAACTGTTGATATCAGGTCTTACTTGAGCTTTAGAACCGAAAGAAACTAAAAGAGAAAAAACGATGAAAAAACGTTTTAGCGGAATTGGCAAGAAAAATCTAATTGTTCTTTGCTCATAAAGTAATAATACTTTCATAGTGATAAGTTGTTTAATAATTTTTGCTAAGCTAAGCTAAGCTAATGACATAAGCAAACTTTTTTACAAGTTTTTTATGTGAAAATTATTAACAAAAATAAATCTTATTACCTTATATTGACCATTTTATTTAACGGTATAACGCAAACCAAAGTAAGCCATTCGTCCAAAAATAGGCGCCCAAATCATTGAACTGTCAAAATAAGTTCCGAATGGGTTTTGTGCATCCAAAATAGGATTACTTTGAGTGTAATTTAACGCATTTTCTACACCAAGGTAAACATTAAATTTCTCAGAAAAAATGCGCGTAATTTGTGCGTTAAATAACCAAAATGCATCAGCATATTCGGGCAGTTGCAAACTTTCTGGATTTTGATTGGTCATTGGTATGCGCTGTTTTCCTGTCCACAAAGCGGTGATATCAAACTCCCACAACTTTTCATCTTTCTTTTTGGTAGCATAAGCTACATTGGCAAATGCACGATGGGTTGGCACTAACGGTCGAATCATTTCACCTAAAAGCTGGTCGGTTTTTACATCCAGCCAACGGTATGCCAAACGCACATCCAAGCGTTTTATCAGTTCGTAATTGATTTCTGCTTGCGCGCTGTTCGAGTAGGATTTTCCAAATAAATTATACACATTTACTTGCTGAGGATTAGCATCTACATCCATCACCAATTGATTTTCAAAATCGGTACGATAAAGGTCAATAGTAATTATACCATCGCGATAATCTAAACGAAAATTTTTAGTAAGGTTCAAGCCCACATTCCACGCTACTTCCGGAAGAATGCCTTGCATGTTGTAAACAGGTTGCGTAACAAAATTCCATCTGCGCGATGACGCTAACAAGCCAATGTTTTCGGCAATTACGTTGGGTGTTCTACGCCCTCTTCCTGCGCCAAATTTTACAGATGTTTTTTCTGTAAAACTGTACCGCGCATGCAAACGTGGTGTTACAAACACATCTTCGTACAAGGAGTTGTAATCACTGCGAATTCCTGCAATTAAATTAAATACTTCTTGGTGGCTGAAGTTGTATTCTAAAAATGCACCGGGCACAATTTCTTGTCGGCTTAAATCTAACTGCGAAAAATATTCGGTGTAGTCATCGTACAAAAAGCTAACGCCTGTTTTGTAAGTGTGCGTATGATGTTCGTCTAATTCATCTTGAAAAATAATGTTGGCTTGCGCATTAATATGTTCGCCTTGATAATTTGTTAAACCAAATAACGCCTCTTGTTTGTGCCACGAAGCCGACCATTGCGAACCGATGCTTTTGTAGTCTTCATCAGGAAACAAATAACCTAATTTTACAAAACCATTTACACGTTGAATGATGTTTTCTACACCATAATACAAATCTGGCGGCAACTGTGGTCCTTCAGAAAAATAATCTATTTGCCCTGATTTGGAATCGTAATACACAGCATCAATACCCATTTCTGATTGAATACCTTTATCAAAATTATTATAGTGCCATTGATTGCTCGCGGCTAAAACCGTTTGCAGTGGATTGTCTAAAAAATGGTCATGATTATGGTCAAAAATTACACGTTGATTTTTGCCGTGAAGTAGCAAAGTAGTTTCCCAATATTTGCTAACGGCTTTATCAAATACCATGTTCATTTCTATTCGTGACGATTGATTGCCATACACATTGAAATGAAATTTTTCGGCATTGCCTGGTTTTTTCATATCAATATTTATTTGTCCTGTGATGCTTTCAAAGCCATTCACTACAGAGCCAGCACCTTTTGAAAGGTATATAGAATTTATCCAAGGACCAGGAACAAATTCCAAACCATAAATGGTGCTCAACCCACGAATGCTCGGAATGTTCTCTTGCATAATTTGCGTGTACTTACCGCTCAAACCTAGCATTTGAATTTGCTTAGTGCCTGTAACCGCATCAGTAAACGAAGCATCTACCGAAGGATTGGTCTCAAAACTTTCTGCCAAGTTGCAACATGCCGCTTTGCGCAATTCTTTTTGAGTAAGCACTTGTGTGTTGCGTGGTTCAAGTGTTAAAAAAGCGGTAGAACCTTCTCGATATTCTATCACAACTTCTGATAAAAATTCACCTTGTTTTAATACTATATTTAGTGGTTTGGAAAAATCATTCACGTGAATGGTGTCTTGCTCGTAGCTTATAAAACGCACTACTAACATGTGTGCTGTGTCTATGCCATTGAAGGTTAAACGTTTAATATTGAACGTTCCCGAAATATCGGTAGTAGTTCCAACTTGTGTGTTTAACCAGTACACAGAAACACCCTGAAGTGGCGTTAGTGTATCTGTTTTTGGTAGTTGCTCAAACACACGTCCTGTAAGTATATTCTGCGAAAATGTGGTTGAGCTAAACAGCCCAACCACCATTAACAATATTATCCGTTTCATCGCTACTCAGGATTTTCACGATACTTACAACAGCCGTGTAGTTTGTTGTAATTTTCTTTTGTTGCTTTTACCTTTTCGGTATCGTGTCCAACATTAGCTATTAATTGATGGATTTGGTCTTCCGAGATTTTATCGGTTTTGTAGGTTATTTCTATTTGCTTGGTTTTTACATCCCAGTTGGCATACTTTATACCTTTTACATCTAGGGCATTTTCAATGCGCTTTTTGCACATGTCGCAGTTACCATCAACTTTAAATTTAATGGTTTTTGTGGTTGACTGGCTGTAGCCAAATGATGCAACAGCTATTGCTATAATTGCTAAAAAATATTTTATTGTGTTCATGATTGTTTGTTTTTACGTTATTAAAATAAAGTTAGATTCTTCATTGCATTCAGAATGACAAAAAACTGCATGTCATGTTGAACGAAGTGAAATATCTCTTTATCCATAAAAACAAAACGAAGAAGTGGTCAAATAAATTGCCCTATTTTGCAATTTGGGCGGTGAAGAAAAATCAACAGATGAAAATTTATCTTCCGTTGAGGTGTTGTCTAAAAGACTTGGTAAAAAAACTGCTGCCAAAATAGGTAACGTTTGTTTTACCTGCTCTTTAGAAAAACTAGATAAAGACAATAGAGTTGCCGATGTGTCTTCGCAACACGATGCTTTTTTACATTGAGATGTATCTTCGCTTTTTGTTAAATCATGATTGCAACAAGAAATCTTTTCGGGAGAAACTTTACTAATAGAAACCGCTCGTAGCGTGTCTTTGCAAAAGTGCATATCCACCTTTACGCCTGTTACAAAAAACAAGTGTAAAGCAATAAGAACTATGGATACTACATTTTTCATTTACGCTACAAAGATACAAAAATTACGCCAAAAACTTGCTAACAAATGTTAAAATATCGGTTGATAAGTAAAACAGCTTGGCTTGATAGTTGTTATCTTTGGCTAAAGAGAAATTTAAACTAAATTAATTATGCAAAAATCAATCATATTATTCGCCATTGTAGGTATTACAGTATTTGGCGCTTTTAAATTAAGCACCATCAATCATGACCCAAAAAGTCTTGAAGTTGGCGATAGCGCTCCGATGAGTGATTCAAAAATGAAAGACGTTTCTGGAAAAGAATTGTCATTGAACGACCTCAAAAAAGAAAAAGGGTTGTTGGTTATTTTTTCGTGCAACACCTGTCCGTTTGTAATTGGTGGTATGGGCGACAGTGAAGGATGGGAAGGGCGTTACAACGAAGTGTTTGATAACGCTACACAAAATGGAATAGGTATGGTGTTGGTAAATTCTAACGAAGCGAAGCGCGAAAAAGGCGATTCTTTTGCAGATATGCAAAACCGTGCCAAAGAAAAAGGTTTAAAAAGTTCTTATGTTATTGATGTAGAACACAAACTTGCCGATGCTTTTGGTGCACGCACCACACCACATGTGTATTTGTTCGATGCTAACCTAAAGTTGGTTTACAAAGGTGCTATTGATGACAATGTAAACAACAGCAAAGAAGTAAAAGAACCTTATCTAAAAACCGCTATGACACAATTAAAGGAAGGCAAAAAAATTGACCCTTCAACTACTAAAAACATTGGTTGCAGCATTAAGCGTGTAGAGCACGGACATTAATTTATTGAAAATGGATATATTAGCTATAATCTAAAATTAATCAGTCATTAATCAATCTTTTTTAGACTACTTAATTTACTAAATTACTTAAACGCAGGAATTCCTGTTACATCAGCACCCGTAATCAATAAGTGAATATCGTGTGTGCCTTCGTAAGTAATTACCGATTCTAAATTTGCCATGTGGCGCATAATAGAATATTCGTTGGTAATTCCCATCGCGCCATGAATTTGACGTGCTTCACGAGCTATTTTCAATGCCATATCTACGTTGTTGCGTTTAGCCATAGAAATTTGTGCGGTAGTAGCTCTGCCTTCGTTGCGTAATTGTCCTAAGCGAAGCGTTAATAATTGCGCTTTGGTAATTTCGGTAATCATTTCGGCTAATTTTTTTTGTGTTAACTGAAACGCAGCAATGGGTTTGTCAAACTGAATGCGCTCTTGAGCATAACGCAAAGCAGAATCGTAGCAATCCATGGCTGCACCAATCGCACCCCACGCAATGCCGTAACGTGCGCTATCTAAGCAACCAAGTGGAGCGCCTAATCCGCTTTTGTTAGGTAATAAATTTTCTTTAGGCACTTTTACGTTATTAAAAATTAACTCACCAGTAATAGATGCTCTCAAAGAATGTTTACCGTGCATTTCGGGGGCAGAAAATCCTTCCATTCCTTTTTCTACAATCAATCCGTGAATTCTTCCTGATTCATCTTTAGCCCACACCACCGCTACTTGAGAAAGAGGCGCGTTTGAAATCCACATTTTAGCACCATTCAACAAATAATGGTCGCCCATGTCTTTAAAGTTGGTAATCATTCCACCAGGGTTTGAACCAAAGTCTGGCTCGGTTAGGCCGAAGCAGCCCAACCACTCGCCTGTGGCTAATTTTGGTAAATATTTTTTGCGTTGTTCTTCGTTGCCGTATTTGTAAATAGGATACATCACCAAAGAGCTTTGTACTGATGCTGTTGAGCGCAAACCAGAGTCGCATCTTTCCAACTCTTGCATGATTAAACCATACGAAATTTGGTCTAAGCCAGCACCACCATACTCTGTAGGGATGTACGGACCAAAAGCACCAATTTCGCCTAAGCCAGGTAAAATATGTGCAGGAAATGTTGCTTTTTCGTAGTGATCTTCAATAATAGGAGAAACCGTTTGTTTTACCCAGTCTCTTACCGATTGGCGAATAAGTTTTTGCTCTTCGGTGAGCATTTCATCCATTAGGTAGTAGTCGTGTGCTTGAAATTTGTCCATTGTAGTTGTGTTGTAATTTGGTGGGCAAAGGTAGTTTTATCGCTTTAATTTTCAAACGAATTGTTTCTAATTGTACTTTTGCTGAATAAATGTTGATAGAGCGCCATATACCACCAACAGCAGAAACTTTTGTTTTGTTTATGTTGTTTTTTATTGTTTTTGCGCTTCTTATAAAGTTTTCTTCAAAAATTGTAGGTGCTTTGATTGTTGCTTTTTTTTCTGAAAAAACTCTAAATAAAAAAATCAAAGAAGAATTTTTCTTAAAAAATTATCCATCTACTATTCTTTTGGTGTTATCTGCGTTGGCGTTAAGTTCAAATGTTTATTTAATTTTTAAGGGTGTAATTTTGCTTAATATTTTACAATTAACAATGGCACTGTTTACATTTTTAGGAATAAAACTTTTAACCATTTTGCTTCTTTCTAAGTTTATTTCTGTGCGAGAAAATGCCTTGAGACCGATTTATTACATTGAAGTTTTGGGAGCACAAACGGTGGGTGTTTTTTTAATTTTTTTATTGCCTATTGCTTTGTGGATTAGCATGGAAACATATCTTATGGTCTTTATTTTTTTAATCGGATTTTTTATTATCTACAAATGGATTCGACAAATGAGAATATCATTTTTAAGACGAACGTCTTTGTTTTATAATATTTTGTACTTTTGTGCCCTTGAACTGGTTCCTGTTTTGGTATTGTTCAAACAGATGTCCAGCTTTTAAAAGAGAAGAGCAATTTTGTAAAACCAAACACCTTTAGTGCTTTGAGCGTTAAGACCATACTCGTTTCGCAACCCAAGCCGGAAAACGAAAAATCCCCTTATTTGGATTTAGCCGAAAAACTGAAATTAAAAATTGATTTTAGGCAATTTATTCAAGTTGAAGGTCTCGACCCTCAAGAATTTAGGCAGCTTCGTATAAACATTCAAGACTATACGGGTGTTGTTCTAAACAGCAAAAATGCCATTGACCATTATTTTAGAATGGCAAAAGAAATGCGTTTTTTGGTGCCCGACACGATGAAGTATTTTTGTACCACAGATGCCGTTGCTTACTACCTTCAAAAATACGTAATTTATCGCAAAAGAAAAATCTTTTTTGCAAAACAAACCTTTAAAGATTTAACCGATATCATGAAAAAGCACAAGAACGAGAAATTTATTTTTCCTTGTTCTGATGCACACAATGAATCTATACCAACTATGCTACAAAATGCAGGTTTTAACGTAACCAAAGCCGTTATGTATCGCACCGTGTGTTCAGATTTATCTGATTTAGCAAACGTAAATTACGATATGTTGGTGTTTTTTACACCTGCTGGAATTGAATCGTTATACAAAAACTTTCCAAAGTTTAAACAAAACAAAACACGCATAGCTACATTTGGTGCCAACGTAAGAAAAGCCGCAGAAGATAAGGGCTTAAATGTGCAGGTATTTGCCCCAACACCCGAAACACCTTCTATGACTATGGCGATTGAAAAATATATTAAAGAAAACGCGAAAAAATAATTAAAAAGAAATTACTTTAGAGGGCGAGTATTTTTAACTCGCCCTTTTTATTTTCAATGCTTTCACTCGGAAAAAATAAACGATTAAAATCAAAAAAAGACATTGAACTTCTTTTAACTACTGGTAAAAAACTTAAAGAAGGCGCTGTTGTGATGATTTATGAGTCGTCCAAAGATGAGCAAACAAAAATGGCGGTTTCTGTACAAAAAAAATCATTCAAAAAAGCTGTAGACCGTAACCGAATTAAGCGACTTATGCGAGAAGCATTTCGTTTAAATCAAGAACTTTTTGGCTCAAAAAATCAATTTCATATCTTTTTTATTTATGTTGGCAAAGAAATTGAGACGTTTGATTATTACAACCAAAAAATAAAACAACTACTTATTCGTTTAAGCAATAATACTACTCACGATGAACAATAAACTAAAAATATTACTAATTATAGTCGCTTCTGCACTTTTAATTTACGGCTTCAAACGCACTAATGACCACCTGTTTGAAATCTCAAAAAACCTTTCCATTTTCAGTTCTGTTTACAAAGAAATTGACTTGAATTATGTAGATGAGGTAAAACCTGGTGAGTTGATGAAAACAGGTATTGACGCCATGTTGGGCTCTTTAGATCCTTACACCAACTACATTCCAGAATCGAGTATGGAAGATTTTAGAATCATGACTACAGGCGAATATGGTGGCATTGGAACACTTATCAGCAAACGAAAAGACTTTGTTTTAATTACAGAAGTTTATGAGGGATTTGGCGCACATCAAGCGGGGCTAATGGCTGGCGATAAAGTTTACAAAGTAGATGGTGTAAACATCAACAGCAAGAGCAACGATGAAGTTAGCGAAGCGCTAAAGGGTCAGGCTGGAACTTTTGTAATACTTACCATACAGCGTGACGGTGAAGAAAAAATGCGCGAAATAAAAATTGAACGTCAAAAAATTAAAATAAACGAAGTGCCTTATTATGGCGTTGTTGAAGGAAAGGTGGGGTACATAAAACTAACATCATTTACTTTCGATTGTGCACAAGCCGTAAAAAATGCGTTGGTTGAACTAAAGTCAAAACATCAAATTGAATCGTTGGTTTTAGACCTTAGAGGAAATGGTGGTGGTGTACTTGGCGAAGCGGTCAACATTGTTAATTTATTTGTTCCAAAAGGCACAAAAATTGTGGAAACAAAAGGCAGAATAAAAGAAAGTAATTTCGTTTACAAAACACAATTTAATTCTGTTGATGAAACCATTCCCTTGGTGGTTTTGGTAGATGAATTTTCTGCTTCGGCAAGCGAAATTGTTGCGGGTGCTATTCAAGATTTAGACAGGGGAATTGTAGTTGGAGAAACTACTTACGGAAAAGGCTTAGTGCAACAAACGCGTGATTTGGATTACAACACAAAAATAAAATTTACCGTAGCAAAATATTATACACCAAGCGGAAGATGCATTCAAAAATTAGACTACTCAAACAAAGAAAATGGACGCGCAACTATTTTTGCAGATTCAACGCTATCAAAATTTAAAACGAAAAATGGGCGCGAGGTAATTGATGGAAGAGGCGTTGAACCCGATATTAAGGTTGACCCTGGTTTTTACAGCAACCTAACGGCTTCTGTTGTAACCAATGATGTGGTGTTTGATTTCGCAACAAAATATCGTTTGAAAAATACTCAAATTGCCTCTGCTAAAGACTTCGTTTTTTCAGACGGTGATTATATAGAATTCAAGAAATTTGCCTTGTCAAAAGAGTTTGAGTATAAAACCGCAACCGAAGAAACCTACAAAAAACTTTTAGAAGTTGCCGAAAAGGAAAAGTATTTTTCAGAAGAAGAATTCACCGCATTACACAATAAAATAAAACCTAATAAAGAAGAAGACTTGCTTCGTTATAAAAACGAATTGATAGAAATTTTAGAAAGTGAAATAGCCTCCCGTTATTATTACCAAAAAGGACGCGTGGAGGTTTCTTTTAAGCGAGACCCTTTTATAAAATCTGCTTTTGAAACACTTGCCAACAAAGAGCTTTACAACAATACATTAATGCCGAAATAATTTCTTGTTAGGAGAAATAGTCCATAAAAAAATTTGCCTTTGGAGCTGCTTTATTATTGCTATGGGCTTACCACTTGGCGAATTTTTTATGAGTGTTGGTACGATTGCTTTATTCGTCAACTGGTTAATCGAAGGAAATTTTCGAGCTAAATTTCTCGCACTAAAAAACAATCGTATCGCTTTAGCAATTATTTCTATTTTCCTAATGCATGTCGTTGGCTTGCTTTGGACGTCAGACTTTGAGTATGGTTTACACGACCTAAAAATTAAGCTGCCCCTATTGATTATTCCTCTTGTTTTAGGCTCTATAAATTATTTGGAGAAAAATAGTTTTTTAACTATTTTTTTAGTTTTTGTTGCCGCAATTTTTTTAAGTGCGCTTATTTCTGTTGGCGTTTACATCAACCTTAAGTGGATTGAAAAAAACCTACAAAATCATCGCGACATTTCTATTTTCATATCACACATTCGGCTAAGTTTAATGGTGGTTTTTTCTATGGTTGGACTTTTTTATTTTTTGAAAAAACAAGAAGTGAAAAAAGGCTATGTTTTTGCGCTTTGTGTATTTTTTGTTTTATTTTTAATTCTTCTTCAATCACTCACGGGTATTGGTCTGTTGATAATATTTATTATTTTATTTCTACTTTTTTGGAATGGTTTTAAACTCAAACAAGGGTTGTTTTCTTTTGGATTATTTTTAAGTTTTTCAATGGCTCTTTTTTTCGCTTGTTTACCGTTTTACAAATGGTATTTCGTTGCTAAAGAAAATATAGCTTTGGAAAAAACGATGCTTGGTAATTTTTATCGCCACGATCTAGATAACCACCAACTTGAAAATGGTTTTTATGTGTGGCGAAACATTAGCGATAGCGAACTAAAAAGCGAATGGGAAAAACGAAGTCCAATAATTATTGACAGCATAGGAAAAACAAAGCAACCAATCAAAGCCACGCTTATTCGTTATCTTACTTCCAAGCATCTTACAAAAGATGCTCAAGGAGTGAAACAGCTTAGCAATGAAGATGTTTTAAATATTGAAAATGGCATCACTCATTTTAAAAACCATTCTTCCATTTTTAATCGTGTTGATGAATTTTTCTTTGAGTTGTCTGTTTTAAAAAACAATCAAAATCCATCCAACAATTCTTTTGGACAGCGAGTGTTTGTGTGGAAGTTATCTTTTGAAATCATCAAAGAAAATGTTTTCTATGGTGTAGGAACGGGTGATGTCTTAAACACATTCAACCAAAAATACAAAGAACAAGAAATGGTAATTTCTAAACAAATTCGCGCGCACAATCAGGTGCTCACATTTTTTATTGCGTTTGGCATATTTGGACTCATTCCGTTAATTGCCATTTTTTATTTTGCTTTCAAAAAAAGTGCATTTTTTAACGAATTAAAACTTCTGTTTGTAGGGATTATTCTCTTTTCCTTTTTGTTTGAAGACACTTTAGAAACTCAAGCTGGAGTTACATTTTTTGCCTTTTTTTCAGGATTATTTTCATCAAAACACCCTTAGTACAAAAAGTTGTTGAGTGGGTATCGTATGGCGTGAATTTTTTTCACTTCATTGTATAAAGCATCTCGCAACTCGCTAATATTTTCTTTGTTCACCGCGGAAATAAATACGCATTTTTCATTTTCTCCCATGCGCACCATCCATGTTTTTTTAAGGTCGTCTAGCGTAACTTTGTCAAGGTCAGAAATCAGTTCATGTTCTCGCTCTCTAAACGAATAGGCATCAATTTTATTAAATACCAATAAGGTGGGTTTGTCAAATGCCTTCAATTCTTTTAATGTTTCGTTTACCACCAAATGATGGTCTTCAAAATTAGGGTGAGAAATATCCACTACATGGATTAAAATATCCGCTTCGCGCACCTCATCTAACGTAGATTTAAACGACTCTACCAACTGGTGAGGCAATTTGCGAATAAACCCAACCGTATCCGAAAGTAAAAAGGGTAAATTACCCAGAACCACTTTGCGAACGGTGGTGTCAAGCGTGGCGAATAATTTATTTTCTGCAAACACCTCCGACTTGCTCAACACATTCATCAACGTTGATTTTCCAACATTGGTATAACCAACCAAAGCCACACGCACCAACTGACCGCGGTTGCCTCGTTGTGTGGATTTTTGCATGTCAATTTTTTCCAATTTTTCTTTCAGCAAAGAAATTTTCTTTTGAATAATTCTTCGGTCGGTTTCAATTTGCGTTTCTCCAGGACCTCGCATACCAATACCACCTTTTTGACGCTCTAAGTGTGTCCACATGCGGGTTAGTCGAGGTAGTAAATATTGATATTGCGCCAGCTCAACTTGTGTTTTGGCGTGTGCTGTTTGGGCGCGTTTGGCGAAAATATCTAAGATTAAATTATTTCGGTCGAGTATTTTTCTTTCAAAAACACGGTCAATATTACGTAATTGCGATGGCGATAATTCATCATCAAAAATGATCATATCTACATCGTGTTCGTCAACGTATTTTTTTATTTCCTCAATTTTACCGCTACCTACAAATGTGCGACTATCAGGTTTTGGGAGTTTTTGCGTAAAATGTTTTAGGGTTTTTGCCCCAGAGGTCTCTGCTAAAAAAGCCAATTCATCTAAATATTCTTGCGTTTGCGCATCGCTTTGACCATGTGTTGTAAGCCCAATCAATACTGCGGTTTCTTGCTCTTCAGATGTAGAGATTAATTTTTTATCTAGCATCTATTTCGTTACTAAAGATTCAACGTATTGTAAAAGTGCTTCGAGTTCTTCTTCGGACAAATCATTTTGAAAACCACGCATTAGTTTGTTGGCACTTCCGTTAAGAATGATGTGTGTTTTTTCATCCGAAGAAAGAGGAGAAACCGACAAGTCTTTTGCGCCACCAATGTTCGCATTTCCCTTGTATCCATGACACACCACGCACCATTGGTTGTATATTTTTTCTCCAGAAATTTCTTTTAATTCAGAATTTTCAGCTGGTTTGTTTTCTGAGCAGGAAACAAAAACGAATAAGC